>JAGRHX010000764.1 GCA_020444775.1 Gammaproteobacteria bacterium | reverse complement strand
CGCCGGTCGGGTTCGTTCGTCGATTCCGTCGGTTTTCGACCCTGTTCGTTGGGTTCGTTCGTCGGTTCGCTGGGTTCGTTCGTCGTCGGGTGTCGCAGGAGATGCGACAAATGGGGGCGAATGTCGCGGAATCTGCGACATCACGAATGCTTATGTCGCAGCAGATGCGACAGCGGACGGGCAGATGTCGCATCCGATGCGACAACCCGAGCGGGAATGTCGCACGAAATGCGACAACCCGGGCAACGGGGAGCCGAAATCCGGGCGAGAGGTGCCGCCCGGCAGCCGTTGCAGGCTGATGCCATAAGCGTTCGTGATGGCCCAAGGGCGGGCGATGCCGAGGCGGCCTGACAGGTGGCGTTTTCCCGGCAGGTCCTGGCACCCCGTCGGCTCAATGAGGCCCTCTGGCGCCCAAGCACCCAGAAACGGGGGGCCGGGCTTGTGTCAATTGAAAAGAATTTCTTCATTTTTGTCGATGCGCAGGGTCTTGGCAAAGGATAGACAACACCAAGTGCGCAAATGATCTTCAGATGGCGGTCGACTAGAGAGAATTTCTTTGTGACCGCATGTGACCACGTTCGCGCGCGGCACCGACTTGCCTAGGACGGTGAATTGGCACACAATACCTGAATCTCCCTTCGGATCAGTGCGGTCGACAGTGCCATCGTGCAGCAGGAGAGGGGCCGTGAGTGCGTGCGACAGCAGGCCGGGCTTCGACCATTGGTTCAGTCTGGCCGTGTCTGCGCTGGCCCTGGCCCTGCTGACCGCAAGCGGTCGCAATGCCCAGGCTACAGGTTTCGCCTTGCCCCAGCAGAGCGCCACCGGAGCCGGCCGAGCTCAAGCCGGAGACGCGGCGGCTGCGAGCGATCCCAGCACGGTGTTCTTCAACCCGGCGGGCATGACCCGATTGTCCACCCCACAGCTTTCGGTCGGGGGCACGCTCACCGTGCTGCGGACCCGCGTCGAGGACCGCGGTTCGACAGCGACGACTCCGGGCACGGGCGGCAATGCCCTGCCCTATCCGGGCAACAGTCACGGCACGCCGGCCGATCCGGCAATGCTCCCCAACATCTATCTGGTGGTGCCGGTCGTAGAAGACCGTCTCTGGGCAGGGTTGAGCGTGACAACACCATTCGGACTCGCCTTCGACTACGACGACGACTGGTTCGGACGCTACAATTCGATCGAGTCGAGGCTGATGACCGTCGACCTTGGACCGTCCTTGGCGGTCAAGATCAACGACTATGTCTCGCTGGGCGGTGGGATCGACATTCAATATGCCGACACCAGGCTGACCAGCGCGCTGCCCGATCCCCTGGCGCCGGGCGGACCGACACCAGAGACCGATGGGCGCTTCCGAGTCAAGGGTGACGACACCAGTTTCGGCTACAATGTCGGGCTGCTGCTGCAGCCGGCGGCCGGCACGCGGATCGGCTTGAGCTATCGCTCGAAGATCGATCACACGCTGCGCGGCAACGCGCGGATCTCCGGTCTAGCCGGGCCGTTGGCGGCCTTCAACACGAGCGTGGGCGCCAAGGCCGATCTGGATCTGCCGCCGACTGCTGCCCTCGCCGTCCGCCAGGAGATAACCGAAAGGCTGAGCCTGCTCGGCGAGTTGACCTGGTATGGCTGGAGCAGTCTCGACGAGATCCGCATTCGCTTCGACGACCCGGGCATGGCCGACACGGTGCGTCCCGCCAAGTACCGGGACACCTATGCGGCCGCTGTCGGCGGCGAGTACGCCATGACCGATCGGCTCATGTTGCGGAGCGGGCTCCGTTATGGCCGCACACCGACGCGCGATGGTTTCCGGGACACCACCGTGCCGGACGGGGACCAGTACTGGCTCGCGGCCGGGGCGACGTGGAAGCTGACAGACCAGATCGCGCTCGACGCCGGGTTCGCCCATGTGATCGTCGAGAACGCCAACATCGACGTGGAGCAGACGTTCTATGATGGCAGTCCGGCGCAAAGCACGGTTCGGACACGGGGCAAGGCGAAATCGACCACTGAAACTCTTTCGATCGCCCTGAGAATCACGTTCTGAGGCCAAGTCGGCGACCACGCGACCAGAGGACTGCACTCCCTGCCTCTGCCCTGATCTCGCCGAAGCGGAGGGAAGGCGGCACATGGATGTAAGACGAAGCTTCCTCATCATCGTCGATATCAGCGGGTACACCAGATTTATCAAGCTGCATCGCTTCGCAGTGCTTCATGCCGAGTACATCATCAACGAACTGCTCAAGAGCGTCATCGATCGCTCGCACTACCCGTTCGTGCTCAACAAGCTCCAGGGCGATTCCGCGTTCTTCTATGCTGTCGAGGCCCGCGACGAATTCGGTGCCAGCTCGGTGCTCGACCAGGTCATCGACTTGTTCAGTGCATTTCGCCGAAGCGAGAAAGAACTCATTAGTGAATGCGACATGTGTTTTTGCGAAGCATGCCGGAACATCGGCAAGCTATATCTGAAAGCCATCGTCCACTATGGTGATGTAATATTCAAGACTATAAGTAATTTTGAAGAATTGGCTGGTGAAGCAATTATTCTGAGTCATAGACTGGTCAAGAACAAGATAAATCAACAGGAATACATCTTGATGAGTCAATCCTTCTATATCCTGGAAGACCTCGCGTTCGATGGAAGCATCCACCACGGCAAGGAACATTGCGACGGCATTGGCGACGTGGAAGTCGTTGTCTTCCAGTTCGGCGACGTTGCCGAAACGGCACCTTACCAGAGCACGCTCGGACGCCGGCTTGCGAGGCTGCTGGACATGGAGGTCTATCTGTTCCGCCGATTGCTCGGAAAGAAGAGCGAGAGGGATTTCGACAATCTGGCCGCGTCCCAGGCGGAATGAGCAGGTGCGAGGCTTACTTGTGCCGGGCGATCCCGATCAGCTCAGCGCGAAGCCCCTGTAGCCCTCCTCCGCCACCCGCGTGCAGATCTCGCGATAGGGCGGGCAGCCGACATAGGGCATGAAGACCCGGGGCTTGCCCGGGATGTTGGCGCCGAGATACCAGGAGTTGCAGCCCAGCAGCAGCGTGCGGCCGGCGACCTCGGCGACATGGCGGACCCAGTCGGCCTCCGCCTCGGCCGTGGCCTCGATGCGGGTCCGGCCGGCCTCGCGCATGGCGGCGAGGCAGTCGGCGATCCACTCGACGTGGTGCTCGATCGACATGATGACGTTGCTGAAGACGGCGGGGCTGCCGGGGCCGGTGACCGTGAAGAGGTTCGGAAAGCCCGAGACGGCGAGGCCGAGATAGTTCCGCGGGCCCCCGGCCCAGGCGTCCCCGAGGTGGCGGCCGCCGACGCCGACCGGGTCGACGCCGACGAAGCTGCCGGTCATGGCATCGAAGCCGGTCGCCAGCACGATGGCATCGACGGCGAAATCCCGGCCGCCGGCCCGCAGCCCGGCTTCGGTCACCGCCTCGATCGGCTCCCGCCTGATGTCGATCAACTCGACATTCGGCCGGTTGAAGGCCTCGTAGAAGCCGA
>JAGRHX010000763.1 GCA_020444775.1 Gammaproteobacteria bacterium | reverse complement strand
ATCATGAAGCCCATCTGGGCGATGGTCGACCAGGCCAGTGAGGTCTTGACCGCGGCCTGGGTCAGCACGATCAGTCCGGCGCAAAGCGCGGTACAGGCGCCGATCAGGACCAGCGCTGCAAGCACCCCCGGCGACAGGACCATCACGTCGGCAAAACGAATCAGGAGGAATCCACCGGCATTGATGACCCCCGCGTGCAACAAGGCGGAAACCGGCGTCGGTGTCTCCATCACCTCGGTCAGCCAACCATGGGTCGGGAATTGCGCGGATTTGAGCACCGCTGCGACACCCAGGAGCGCGGCGGGCCAGAGCATTCCGGAGCGCTCCGGGGCGACCCCGGCGCTCCACAGGATCGTCGCTATGTCCAGGGTCTGATAGCGGATGGCGAGCAGCGTCGCGGCGCCGATCAGCGCCGCGTCTGCGATCCTTGCGACGATGAACTTCTTGCGCGCCGCGCGCCGCGCCCCGGACCGCTCGGGGTTGAAGAGCAGCAGCCGGTGCAGGGCGAGGCTCGTTGCGATCCAGGCAAGGACCAGATGCGGCAGATTGCCCGCCTGCACCAGCAACAGCACCGCGGCCAGGGTCAACGCCATCCAGGCCAGGAAGGACTCGCGTCGCGAGTCACCGACCAGATAGGTCGTGGCATAGCGGATCACGACCCAGCCGATGAAGGCGACGAGCACGAGCATCGTCACGCTGAGCGGGTCGAGTCGAGCGCTGAAACCCAGGCCCGCAAAGCCGATCAGCAAGCTGGTGCCGGCGCCCGCGACCATCAGCCAGATCACCGAGGTGACGGTCAGGGCGAGGCACAGCAAGGCGCCAGCTTCGGCGAGCCAGGCACCGGCGGGTGAGCGGCGTCGCGAGGCGAATCCGAGCAACAGCGCGGTAAGGACCAGTGTCAATGGCGCTGCGAATGGCAGCAAAGACATATCCATGTGCAGGGACCCCGAGTGTCAATGAATGGCCGGCTGCACGCTATCCATATCCAATCTTGAAATAAAATAGATTGTTTGCGGTAAAACGTTCTGTATATTGGAACGTCATGGCGGACTTGAACTACCATCACCTGCGCTACTTCCAGGCGGTCGCGCACGAGGGCAATCTGACCCGTGCGGCGGAGCGCCTGAATGTCTCCCAGTCGGCGTTGTCCACGCAGATTCGTCTGTTGGAGGACCGTCTTGGCCAGACCTTGTTCGAACGTCGCGGGCGGGCTCTGCATCTCACCGAGGCGGGGCGTATCGCGCTCGATCACGCGGATGTGATCTTCGCCACGGGTCGGGAGCTGGTGGCTACCTTGAGGCAGACCGCACAGCCGCGCCGGGCCCTACGGATCGGCGCCAACGCGACACTCTCGCGGAATTTCCAGCTGCGGTTCCTGCACCCGGTGCTGGGGCGCACGGACATCGAGGTCGTCCTGCGCTCTGGCAGCAGCACGGAGTTGCTGGAGGCGCTGGCCGCGCTGCAGCTTGATCTGGTGTTGACCAACCAACCGCCCGACTCCGGTCCTTCGACCCCGTTCATCGTGACCCGACTGGACGCGCAGGCGGTGGCGCTCATCGGGGTCCCCAGGCTGTGCCCGCCCGGGATGAGCCTTGCCGAGCGCTTGTCGACGGCACCGCTCGTGCTGCCGTCCCCACCCAGCGGGTTGCGCACTGGTGTCGACGCGCTCATCGACCGACTCGGTGTCACACCACAGATCGCGGCCGAGGTCGATGACATGGCGATGATGCGACTATTGGCCCGCGAAGGTTGTGGGCTCGCGGTGATACCGCCGATCGTGGTCAAGGACGAGCTGGACAGCGGCTTGCTGGTGGACGCGGCTCACCTCCCGGGTATCACCGAGACCTTCCACGCCGTGACCGTTCAACGTCGCTACCCGAACGCGGCGCTGCGGGACCTGCTCACTTCGACCCGACGGCCGGACGAAGGCAATCCGGCGGGTTGCTGATGCTGTCGCTCAGCCCGCCGGTCTCAGGCCACGATCGATGATCGCGGCGCACTACCGGGTCGGCGAGCGAGTTGCTGGAGATTGAGAAAGTTGCATCGATCGGCTGAGCGGCACTAATGGTTGACCGACCTCGGAGCCGGTTCCGATGCGGCCCAGATGCAAACCCACGCATCACTCACTTCCATGGCACCGCCAATTGCGCGTAATCTCGCTGGTGCAGACATTCACCTGCGAGGAGAGATACATGAGTCAAGTCGACGGTGCCACCCTGATAGCTAGAAGCCTCAAACAACAGGGTATCGATCATCTGTTCGGAGTCGTCGGGTTCCCGGTCGGCCCGATCGCCGAAGCTGCGCAAAGAGAGGGGATTGCGTATATCGGCATGCGCAACGAGCAGGCCGCCTCTTACGCGGCACAGGCGTACGGCTATATGACCGGCCGTCCCGGTGCCTGCATCGTCGTCACCGGCCCTGGCGTCGTGCATGGTCTGGCCGGTCTGGCCAACGCACAGCAGAACTGCTGGCCGATGATCCTCATCGGTGGCGCGTCCGAGACCTTCCGCGGCGGCATGGGGGCCTTCCAGGAAGAGCGTCAGGTGCTGATCGCTTCGCCGTTCTGCAAGTTCGCACACGGCATCGAGAGCGTGCGGCGCATTCCCTATTACGTCGAGATGGCCACACGTCACGCCATCAACGGTCGTCCCGGTGCCTGCTATCTGGACGTGCCCGATGACATCATCCAGGGCAAGTGCGATCTGGACGAGGTCGTGCAGGTGCAGCGTGCGCCCGAGCCGCCACGCACCATCGCCCCGACCGAGAACATCGAGGCGGCGCTGGCTTTGCTCGAGAAGGCCGAGCGGCCGTTGGTCCTGGTCGGCAAGGGCATGGCCTGGGCGCGTGCCGAGGACGAGGTTCGCGAGTTCATCGATCGCACCCAGCTGCCGTTCCTGCGTTCACCGATGGGTAAGGGCGTGGTGCCCGACGATCATCCGATGTCGGTCGCGGCGGCGCGTACCCTGGCCCTGCAGCAAGCGGACGTCATCTTCCTGATGGGGGCTCGCTTCAACTGGATCTTCCATTTCGGTCTGCCGCCGCGTTTCGACAAGGACGTCAAGATCATCCAGCTCGACATCGCGCCGGAGGAGATCGGCCACAACAAGGAGACCGAGGTTCCGCTGGTCGGCGATGGCAAGGCCATCATGACGCAGCTGAACAAGGCGTTGGACAACAGCCAGTGGTTCTATCCCAAGGACACCAAGTGGCGGACCATGCTGGGCGAGAAGGTGTCCAGCAACGCCGAGAGCATCAAGCCGCAGATCAACGACGATCAGGCGCCGGCCAACTACTATCGCGCGTTGCGTGACGTGGCGGCGTGGATGCCGAAGAACGCGGTGCTCAGCGCCGAGGGTGCGGGCACCATGGACATCGGCCTCACCCAGCTGCCGGTCTCCGATGCGCGCTCCTGCCTGAACGCGGGTACCTACGGCACGATGGGGGTCGGCCTGGGCCATGCGATCGCGGCCTGTGTGGTGCATCCGGACCGTCCGGTCATCCACCTTTCGGGCGACTCGGCCATCGGCTTCTCCGGCATGGAGATGGAGACGCTGGTGCGCTACAACCTGCCGGCCAAGATCGTGGTCCTCAACAACGGCGGCATCGGTCCGGGCATGCCTGAGATCCCGGAGAACCCGATGATGAACATGAAGCCGAACACGCTGATCTATGGCGCGCGCTACGACAAGATGATGGAGGTCTTCGGCGGCAAGGGCTTCTTCGTCGAGGATCCGAAGGATCTGCCGAAGGCGCTGGACGCGGCCATGGCCCATCCCGGGCCGGCGCTGGTCAACGTGGTGATCTCGCAGAGCAGCTCGCGTAAGCCGCAGCAGTTCGCCTGGCACTCGTGATCGATTGACGGCCCACGCCACTGCGCCGGCCTCATGGTCGGCGCAGTGGCGCTTCCTGTCACGGCGAAGGGCCCAGGGTCAATTCACCCGAGCCGGGGTATCAGGCAAACGGGTCGGTGTCGACCAGCCCTTCCTCGATGGCCTTGATCTGCAACGCCATGTACTTGGAGTAGACGC
Organism: Gammaproteobacteria bacterium; assembly: GCA_020444775.1. The sequence goes on along the minus strand of JAGRHX010000763.1, from coordinate 1,872 downwards.
GCGCCTGGGTCAGGCTGCCGGCGATGAACCAGACGCCCTCCTGTGGTGTGCGCTTGTACATGTTTGCGAGCTCGCCATCCTCGTCCTCACCCCAGACAGGGCCGATACGTTCGGCCATCTGCTCTCCCAGCGCACGTCGCACCAGTTCCCCCTGGGGGTAATAGCCGGTGCCCAGCACGATGACGTCCGCGGCGACCACGCTGCCGTCCTTGAGGCGTGCACCCTCGGCGCAATAGCACTCGATGTTCTCGTTGTGCAGCAGTCCGATCTGGCCGTTGATCATCAACGCCGAGCTGCCCGCGTCGAGGTTGTAGCCCCCGCCACGGCGACGATATTTCATCTGATGGCCGGTCTGGTCCTCGCCGATGTCGAATTTGAAGCCGATGCCCTTCAGGCCCTCGATCATGTCCTTGTCGAGTTCCATCATCCGCTTCACGGCGAGCTGATAACCCTTGATGATCATCGGCGGTGTCGAGGCCGCTCCGAGCAGATCGCAGTCATCGACCGACAGGCCCTCGTCGTACAGCGCGTAGTTGAGCTTGGCCGAGGGTTCGATGGAGACGACGGTCGTCGAGCCACGCTGGACGATGGTCGTCTGGCAACCGAAGCTGTGTAGATCCAAGGCGATGTCGTTGGCGCTGGACCCGGTGCCTATGACGATTGCCCGCTTGCCGGCATAGGGCGCACCGCTGTCGAAGCCCTCTGAGTGCAGCACCTCACCCTTGAAGGTATCGAGTCCGGGGATCTTGGGGATCAGCGGATAACTGCTCACGCCGTTGGCGAAGACGATGTGGCGAGGACGCATGATGCGTTCCGAACCGTCCGCGCGCTTCAAGGTCGCGATCCAACGCTTCGCCGTGTCGTCCCATTCACCCTTGGTGAACTCGGTGTTGGTCCAATGGTTGATTTCCATCACCTGGGCATAGAACTCGAACCACAGGCCGAGCATGTCCTTGGGGATGTAGTTGGGCCAGGTGGGCGGGAACGGCAGGTAGGGCAGGTTGTTCACATGGATGGAGTTGTGCAGCGCCAGTGAGTGGTAGCGCTTGCGCCAGCTGTCGCCGATGCGTGGCCAGCGCTCGACCACCAGCGTGTCGACGCCGAGCTGGTTGAGGCGTGCGGCTATCGAGAGTCCGGCCTGGGCACCGCCTACCACCAGCACGGTCGGATCGTGATCCTCGTAGGCTTGCGCCCTGCGTCGCGCGTCTTCCCAGTTGTCGCCGCCGAAATTGCGTGAGTAGGCAGCGCCGGTGGGACGATTGGCACCGATCCGCTCCTCGAAGCCATCGATCGCCTCCAAAGAGGTGGAGATGACCCAGGCTTTGTGCCCGGCGGGTCCGTCGCCATCGTCGCTGGCGGTGAGCCGCAGCGCGCCCGCGCCACGGCCGACACGGGTCCGGAACCGGTAGATTGCTTCGATACAGTCCCGGCCCAGCCGCTTGACCCGGCGTGGTGGTGCGCGGTCGGGATCGATCTGGAAATCCCGCGCCTGAACGGCCGGTTGCCGAGCGACCAGACCCTCGGCGATCCGTTCGGCGCCGACCTGGGGGCTCAGGTGCCAGGTGAAGGCGAGCACGTCACGCCAGTTGCCGTCCGCTTCGAAAAGGCTGGTCACGGCCGCCTCGTCGCCGCTTGCGAGGGCCTGCTCGAAAGCGTGCAGCCACGCTTCGACGATACCTTCGACTCCAATGACCGCGACGTCGTCGCGCGTTTCGTAGATTGCACGGGCAGTAGTGTTCACCGGCACTCCTCAGACGGCTGTCTTGATGACCGCGGCATCGATGTCGAACGAACCACGGCGGTCGGATTCCCGCGCCGCTTCGAATCGCGGTCGGTGGCTTGGCGCCCGGGCGGCCCTCGCGGCATGACCGC
>JAGRHX010000762.1 GCA_020444775.1 Gammaproteobacteria bacterium | reverse complement strand
TCGGCGACATGACGGCCGCCATCCAGACCCTGGATGATCTGTGGCTGGAGAAGCCCGAGACCTACGATCGTCGGATGCTGGTCAGGAACGTGCTGCTGCATCTGGAGATGGAGCAACCTGGTCTGGCCTCTGCTCGCGCGCAAGCCTGGTTGAAGATCAATCCAGAGCCGTCCAGCGCCATCGAGCTGGCCGGTCTGTTCGAGCGTTATCGGGCACTTGCCCCGGCGTTGGCGATCCTGCAGGCCCTGCCGGGCGAGCTTCGCGTTCGTGCCGATGTCTACGCGCAGGTGACCCGATTACGCATCGAGCTGGGTGAAGCGGGTGACATGCTTGCCGAGATGCTGGCCGACGGGGCAGATGCCACCCTCAGTGAGGTGCAGACGGCTGCCCTGGTCGAGCTCGCGTTGTACGAAGGGCGCTACCGAATCGCAACCGAGCGGGCGAAGCTGTTGTCGTTGCAGGCGCTGCCCGAGTGGACACTGACCGCCCTGGTCGAGGCTGCATTGCAGGTGGATCAGCCAGCGCGCGCCCTCGAGATATTCGAGGCCATTCCATCCGGCACCCTGGCGGCCAACCCGGTGTTGGCGGCGCAACTGTCGTTGCGGCTGGCGCTGCCCGAGGGCGCGCTGCTCTGGGCGCATGCGGCCGAGGCCGATGCGCGGGGGGCGCTGCGCATTGCATTGGCCGAGGTGTACCTGCGGTTGGAGCGGCGTGAGGACTGTTTCAGGCTGCTGGACTCCGTGCAGGTTGGCGAGCTGGTGCCGGTCGAGGCGGCGAGCCTGGCGCGACTGTATCTGACACTGGATGCGGCACCGCGCGGACTTGCGAGCCTGGCGCGCGCGGGGATTCGGGACGGTGAGACCTGGGCCTTGCTGGCGAGCGCCGCGGATCGCGAGTCGGAGGTGCTGGACTGGCTGAGAGGGGTGCCCGAGGCGAGCCTGCGCGAGGCTGGTCTGGGCGAGCTTCAGGATCTGGCGGCGCAGCGCGGCCAGGTCGAGCTGGCGATGCTGGCCGCGCAGCTCGGTCACCGGCGGTTCAGCGGTGCGGTATGGCGGATACGGTTGGCCGAGAGTCACCTGGTGGCGGATCAGGTGCCGCCGGCAAGGGCGCTGCTCGAGGGCCTGGACCGGCAGTCGCTGCATCGCGACCAGCTCTACCGACGCGCCTTGTACGCGGCGCATCGGGCCGGGATGCCGGTGACGGCGGAGCTGCAGGCATTGGCTCGCGAGGTGCTCGCGCTCGAAGGCAGCGGCTCCGAGGCGGTTCGGACGCTGGCCTACGATCTGCTCGGTATCAAGGCCCAGGTGGCCGCATTGCCGTTGCTCGAACCCCTCAGCGCGTTGCGTCCGGACGAATGGTTCCTGCCGTACGTGGACGCGTTGGTCGCCGACGGTCGAGCTGAGCAGGCCGTGGCGCTGCTCGCGGCGCGCCTGGATGCTTTGATAGACCCGCCGGATGAGATACCACCGCAAGATCCGGTAATGACCAAGGCCGTCGTGCTAGCCGCTCCGGATCTGGAGACCCAGCTGGCGCTCGAGATGGGGCTCGAACGCTGGTCGGCCGAGCTGCTGCTCGACGCCACCTGGGCTGGTGACAGCGCCGCGCAAATGCGTGAGGCCTCGATCTGGGCCAGCCTGGAGCGACTCGATGCGCTGGGCGCGGCGGAGCTTGCACTCGATGGCCGGCGCCGGCTGGCGCTTGCCGAGCCGGTCTCCAAGCTGGACTGGTACCATGCGTACATGGCTGGTGCCGCGGTCTTGCTGCAGGCGTCTAGTGAGGACCCGGTCGCCACTGAGCGGTTGCACGAATCCATGCTGGCGACCATCCAGACGCTGCTCGACAGGCCGGGGCGGGACGATGCCGGCAATGAAGCACTGGTGTTCGCCCTGGTCGAGCATGCTGGCGCCCGGCTGGCATTGCCGCAGCTGCGGCGACTCGCGGCACAAGGCGGGGCGGTGGAGCAGGTCTATCGTGACAGCCTGCGTGCCCTGGGTTTGCGCGAGGAGCTGGTCCGACATCTGAACGCGTTGGCGTCCCGGCTCGCGCCGGACCAGGCGAAGGCCTTGGCTGACGAGCTGTTGAGCCTGGGCGAAAAGCCGCTGGCGGTGTCCATCTACCAGCGACTCGCTCAGGACGCCGCGCCGGATTCCGAAGCGATCCAGCAGCTGCGTTATCTGTGGGGACCGCGCCCGGACGACGATGCCATGCGCTGGCTGCTGGCACGTATGGAGGATGGCCCCGATCGACAGCAACAGGCCTGGGGAGAGCTCATCCTCGAGCTCGGTGGGGCCGCGCGGCTGGTCGCCAGGCTGGATCAGACGGCATCCGCGCCAGGAGCCGATCCGGCGCTGGCGCTGCTCTACCTGCGGGCCATCGCCCGATCGGCAAGCAAGAGTGTGCTCGCCGCCCGTATCCGCCAGCTGATCGATGTGAGCAGCCAACTCGACAACCTGCGTGGTCTGGCTGGTCTGGCGGACTCGGCCGACCTTCCCGACCTCGCGGTGCTGGCCTACACACGGGTGCTGGCGCAGCTACCGGATGATATCGAGGCGCT
>JAGRHX010000761.1 GCA_020444775.1 Gammaproteobacteria bacterium | reverse complement strand
TCTGGCTCAGGAGGGGCCAGAACATGAAGACACCCAGATACGCGAGTGGGGCGGCCACGAATGCGTAAGGCAGCAAGATTTGCGCCCGCGCCCGTGCCGATCGTCGTTGCGTTGCCACGTGGCCGCCCCCTCTCGCCGCTCGTCGTCAGTACTTGCGTTCGATCTCGCCCTGCGCCGCGTCCAGTGCCTCCTGCGCGGAAACGCCGGTGATCAGGACCCGCTCGACCGCTTCCATCACGATGCGCATGATCGCCGCAGTCTCGACCTCGTAGCCGGGTATCAACGTGCTGCGCGAATCGACCGCGAGCTCGGCAAAAACCGGGGCCCACGGGTTCTCCGCGGCGAACTCGGTTGTCACGGGCACATCCGTCGCCAGTGCATCGGGGCCCGAGGCATCGCGAAGCGCCTGCTGCCCCTCGGGGCTAAGCATCCATTCCAGGAATGCTTTTGCCTCTTCGGGGTGCTCGCTATGCGCACTGACCCCGACCAGGATCTGCTGGTGCGCACCAGGATGCGGGAAAGGAAGCGGGGCGGCCGCCATGTCGGCAGACGCAAGCGCGCCGCCCGAGGCAATGTTCAGTGTCCCGCCGCTGTTGTCGATCGAAAACGCGACCTGCCCTTCCTTGAACCTGGTCCGCTGCTGCGTCATCGGATCGCCGAGCGGGATGATGCCTGCGTCGTAGACCTTCTTGAACGCCTCGGTCGCGGCGACGGCCTCAGGTGAGTTGACCACCAGCTTGCCGTCTGCGTCGACCCAGCTGCCGCCGTAGCCGTAGACCCAGTTCTGGAAATCCTTGAACCAGTTCGTCACCTCGCTCATCGAGTGCCGGGTGCTGAAGCCGATCGCACCGGTCGCCCCGGAAACGGCTTTCGCCTGCTCGATCAATTCATCCACGTTCGCGGGAACCGAGGCCCCCGATTCCTCGATCAGCGCCTTGTTGTAGATGAGTGCGTAGACCGCGCGTTGCCATGCGACGCCCAGCGTCGCGCCTTTGACCACGCCATCGGCATTGGTGCCGTTCAGTCCGCTCGCCCCGGCCACGACATCGTCAAGCGGGATGAGGAAGCCGGCATCCGCGATGGGGTAGAACAGACCGTCCTGCACGATGGCCAGATCCGGTCCCTGGCCGGCGCTCATCTCGGTGATGAGCCTGTCGGCATAGTCCTTGCTGGGGATCGCCTCCTGCTCCAGCAACACGTTCGGCGCGACCTTCTCGTATTGCTTGACCGCGGCCCAGAGCCTTTCTCCGCGGAGGGCGTCGAGCCACTGGGAGTTGGCGATCACGAGCGTGACCTCGTCGTCTTGCGCCTCCGCGGTCCCCGCCATGGAGCCGGCGGAAAACAGCATCGCGACTGAAAGGAGAAGTCCGAAACCGCTTGATCTCATGGTCATCTTCCCTCTGTTGGAGTGCATGATTCAGATCTCGACACGATGCGCCGCCAGCGGCGTGTGCCGGCTCAGGTTTTCGGCACCGTCATCGGTCACGAGATAACAGTCGCCGATGTTCGCGCCGGCGACTTCCGGTTCGAGCCATTGCGCGTGCAGGACGAAGGTCATGCCTTCTTCCAGAGTGTCGTGGTTGTTTGCGGCGATGTTGTAGGGCGGAAACTTCGCCATCGAGACCGAGTGGCCGACATTCGGGTTATGCGGGCCCTTCTGCGCCGGATAGACATGCATCAGCCTGCGCCCCTGAGCCTCCCAGTCCGGGTTCGGAACGTATTTTTGCGGGATCAGGCGGGGGGTCCCGTCCTGGTTCGCTTCCCAGCAATAGGGCATCGTGCGGCTGTCGGCCGAGGTCAAATAGCCGCGCTCGATATAGGGCTCGAAAGACGCATTCGCGATGTCCGAGATCGTCGCGCCGGGCCGCACCAGAGCCGCCGCACGCCGAACACCCTCGGCGCACATCTCGACTACTTCTTCCTGCTTGTCGGTGATTGCGCCGACCGCGATCATCCGGGCGATCTGCGCGCTGTAGCCGTGATACTGGACGCTCGAGATATAGAGATTGATCAGATCCCCCTCGCGCACCACATGCCCATAGGGCTTGCCACAATGCGTGCCCCAACGGTTGATCCCGATCTGATAGCCGTCACCCGTCTCGCCTCCCCGCGCCATCTGCGCATGCGTGAAGGCGGCGTAGATCTCGTAATCCGTCACGCCTGGACGGATCATGTGATAGGCAGCCTGCATCCCGATGCTGCAAAGCTGCGCCGCGGTTCGCACGAGCGCCTGCTCACGCTTGCTTCGCCGTCGCTGCATCCGGTCCACGAAGTCGTTTGCCTGGGCAAACCGGCACTTCGGCAGGCGCATGCCGAGACCGCTCCAGTAGGGGGTCGATGTCGCATCTCCGATCAAGCCGATCTGGGCCACCGACATGCCGGCATTCTCGAGGTGCTGCGCAACCGCTTCTACGACCCGGTCCAGCGCCCGCCCTGGGCGATCGTAGGCTTCTCGCCCCCAGGTGCCGACCTGCCAGATGTCCTCCACCAAGAGGGGCTCACCCGCGGGCGGCAACAGGACAGAGCTGCTAAAGAAGGAATAGAGCGCAAGCGGCTTGTCCTCGTCGGTAGGAACAATCAGCATGCCTTCGCGCGCCCAGTCGCAGATGTAGCGAAGGTACGAGTTCGAGACCTTGTAAGATCCGATGCTGTCGGCGTGGAGCAGGATCACATCGTGCCCCGCAACGATCGCCGCGCGCCGAAGTCTGCGCAAGCGATCGGCGAACTCATCTTCGGGCAGCGGCGGTGCCGGCTC
>JAGRHX010000048.1 GCA_020444775.1 Gammaproteobacteria bacterium | reverse complement strand
GTCGTCGGGCCCGGCGTGCTCACGCATGATTGCCTTCGAATCTCGCTCGGTCTACAGCGCCGGGCGCCGCCCGCGATGGGGCGTGGCCTGTTCGAAGGCGTGGCCGGCGCGCAGCAGCACGGCCTCTTCGAAAGGTCTGGCCACCAGCTGGATGGCAAGCGGCAGACCATGCTCGCCGAACCCCGAGCAGATCGACATGGCTGGAAAGCCTGCCGCGTTGAACGGTTGGGTGAAGCTCGGGGCCTCCAGTGAATCCCATCGCGGCACCGCGTCCAACCGCGGCGCCTCGGCGGGCTGGCAGGCGGTGATCGCGACATCGACATCGACCATCGCCGCCAACAGCTCCTGGCGCAGCTCTTCGCGGCGGCGCAGGGCCTGCACGTAGTCCACGCCGCTGATGTGCAGGCTGAGCAGGATACGGTCGCGTACGCGTTGACCGAAACGACCGATGTCGGCGCGCGCCAGCTCCTCGTAGGCCGCGGCGCGTTCGGTGATCGAGATGATCGTGTTGCAGGCCACCCAGTCGGCCAACGGTGACAGGGTCAGCTCGCGGACCTGCGCGCCCAGCCCCTCATAGGTGCGCAGCGCCGCGTCTATGCCGGCCCGTGTCGCCGGGCTGACCACCCTGTCGGTCTCGTGAAAATGCCGGATCACCCCGATGCGCAGGCCCTCGGCGCCACGTGACAGATCGGCGGCATAGTCGACGGGCGGCACACGCGCGCTGGCCGGGTCCAACGGATCGTGTCCAGCCAGCGCGTTCAGCATGATGGCGCAGTCCTCGCTGGTCCAGGCCAGCGGACCGATATGGTCCAGACTGTAGGCCGCGGGCGCGACACCGCGCCGGCTGACCAAGCCGTAGGTGGGTTTGAGTCCGGCGATGCCGCACAGCGCGGCCGGCCCGCGTATGGAGCCGCCAGTGTCGGTGCCCAGGCCACCCAGGATCATGCCCGCGGCGACCGCGGCTCCGGTGCCGCTGCTGGAGCCCTGGGTGTAGTGATCGAGCCCCCAGGGATTACGTGCCGCGGGCCAGGGCAGGTCGAAAGATGGGCCGCCGACCGCGAGCTCGTGGGTGGTCAGCTTACCGAGCAGCACGGTGCCGGCATCGCGCAGACGCTCGGCACAACCGGCGTCGGTAGTCGGCACGTTGTCTGCGAACCAGCGGGAGCAGGCCGTGGTCGGCACACCGGCGGTGTCGATGATGTCCTTCAGACCGATCGGGATGCCGTGCAGCGGCCCGCTCGGCCCGTTGGCCTTGATTGCCGCCTCGGCGGCGCGCGCCTCGTCCAGGGCTCTTGCCTCCAGAACATGAACGAAGGCATGCAGCCGGTCGTTCAGACTGGCAATGCGGTCCAGACAGGTTCGGGTCAGCTCCACCGGCGAGAGCTGACCGGCACGAATGGCCTTGCTGGCTTCGGCAATCGTCAGATAGCCCTCGGCAACTGGAGCCGGCGTGGCATGCGAGAAACCGTCGGGACTTCTGTGTGTAGTAGTCCCAGGCCTGCTGGCTTGCGTGTCGCCCAGTCGATCGTTTTCGAGCCCGTAGGTATGGGCCGGCTCTGCATAGATGCTGCGTGGTGGACGGATCCGCGCGTTGATCGCCGCGACCGCGTCGGCGGCCCCGATCAGGTCGTCCCTGTCTTGCTCGGGTATCTCGAGCCCGGCCCGTCGGGCCAGGGCCTCAATCGCTTGCGCGGACAATGGCGCCTGATCAGTGAGTGGCTTGCTCATCGACGATCGATTCCTCCACCGCGGGTGTGCGGGCAATGGCCATGGGTATCGCTGCGGATGCCCCGAGCCGGTCGAGCATATCTGTATTCGTCGTGTCGGCTGTCGCTCAGGCTTGGATCACGTCCTCGCCCTGGAACTGGCTGCGCCACATCACCCGGCGATGCGTGGGGTTGACCGGTTCTCGGTAGTGCATGGCGCAGCGGTTGTCCCAGACCAGCATGTCGTCCACCCGCCATTCGTGGGTCCATTTCAGGCGTTCGTCGGTGGCATGCGCCCACAGAGCGTCCAGCAGGCGTTCGGATTCGTCGTTCTCCAGGCCCTCGATGTACTGCGAGGGCCAGACCCGGCGCCGGCCCAGATACAAGGCCTTGCGCCCGGTCTGCGGATGCACCCGGACCAACGGATGGAACGGCCCCGGCACCTCCTCGGGACAGGTCGGCTGCTGCACGCCGGGGCGCAGCACACCGGCCGAGTTGCGGCTGGCATCCTGCTTGGATCGTTTGCCCTCGATCGCGGCGCGAAGTGCGTCCGGCAGGGTCTCCAAGGCGATGTACTGATTGTTGAAGGAGGTCTTACCACTGCCGTCCCCGGGCAGCTCACGCGCATATAGCGTGCTGCCCGCCGGCGGTCGCTCGATATAGCTATTGTCCGAGTGCCAGACCACCTCATCACTACCCAGACCGTCATTGTGCTGCGTCGGCTGGCCGTCCTCACCCAGGTTCGACAGGATGGTGATTTCCGGTGTCGGCAGGGAATTGGTGATAGATTGCTTGCCGGTCTGCTCGTAGTACTTGCGTGCCGCGCCGACCTGGGGCTCGCCGAAGATGCGCGCGGCCTGCAGGTACTGCTCTGGCGTGAGCGACTGCTCGCGGAACACCAGCACCAGATGCTCGAACCAGGCGGCACGCAGTGCGTCCGCCACCGTGTCGGGCACCGGTTGACTCAGATCGATGCCGGCGATCCGGGCGCCGACGCCGCGGCCGGTTGGTGTGATCTCGAGATCCTCGACTCGATTCATGGTCGTCTCCTGCTGGTCGCTCCATGCAGAGATGGAGATATGTGGCGAAGTGGTCTCCGGCGCGGGACGCGCTCGCTTCAGTACGACTTCGGCAAGCCCAGCACCCGCTCGGCGATGTAGCTCAGCACCAGCTGCGGGCTCACCGGGGCGATCCGTGTCACCAGCACCTCGCGGAACAAACGTTCGACATGGAACTCCTTGGCATAGCCCATGCCGCCGTGCGTCATGATCGCCTGCTGGCAGGCCTTGAAGCCGGCCTCCGCGCCCAGGTACTTGGCGGCGTTGGCATAGGCACCGCAGTCCAGCTCCTGGTCGTAACGCCAGGCGGCCTGCATGGCCATCAGCCAGGCAGCCTCCAGCTCGCACCAATTCTCGGCGAGCGGATGTTGGATGGCCTGGTTCTGACCGATGGGACGGTCGAACACCACCCGTTCCTTTGCATAGCGGGTGGCCCGCTCCAGGGCGTTCTGACCGATGCCAATAGCCTCCACCGCGACCAGGATCCGCTCCGGATTCAAGCTGTGCAGCAGATAGCGGAAACCCTTGCCTTCCTCGCCGATGCGATCCGCTTCCGGGACCGGCAGGCCATCGATGAACACCTGGTTGGTGTCGACCGCGGCGCGCCCCATCTTCGGGATCTCACGCACCTCCACGTAGTCACGATTCAGATCGGTGTAGAACAGGCTGATGCCGTCCACCGGGCTCTTGCACTGCTCGATGGGCGTGGTCCGCGCCAGCAGCATGATCTTGGTCGCTTCCTGAGCGGTGCTGGTCCAGATCTTCCGGCCATTGACCACATAGCCGTCGCCGTCACGACGGGCGAAGGTCTTGATGCGCGTGGTGTTCAGACCGGCGTCCGGCTCGGTGACCCCGAAACAGGCCAGATCCTTGCCCTGGATCAGCGGTGGCAGGAAACGCTCACGCTGCTCGTCGGTGCCAAACACCACGATCGGGTGCGGGCCGAAGATGTTCATGTGGATCGCCGAGGCGGCGCTCATGCCGCCACCGGCGCGGGCGACACGATGCATGAGCAGAGCTGCTTCGGTGATGCCGAGTCCGGCGCCGCCCTGGGCTTCGGGCATGGCGATACCCAGCCAGCCCGACTCCGCCATCGCGCGGTGGAACTCGAAGGGGAACTCGTGACTGTTGTCCTTCTCCAGCCAGTAGGCGTCGTCGAACTGCGCGCAGATCTTCTCCACCGCTTCGACGATCGCCTGCTGTGACTCGTCCAGCTCGAATTGCATGCTCTTGAGGTCTCCGCTGATGGCTTGGGTCAGGACAGGACGGCGTCGATGGCCTCGCTCACGGTCTGGACGATCTGATCCAGCTCCTCGTACTGCGTGACGATCGGCGGCGCCAGGCACAGCACCTCGGTGCGATTGCGCGTGAACAGGCCACGCGCGACCATCTCGGCCTGCACCCGGCCACCGATGTTCTCGCTGGCGTCGAAGGGCTTCTTGCTGGCCTTGTCCTCGACAAGCTCGACCGCGCACATCAGCCCGAGGCCACGTACCTCGCCGACGTGTGGATGGGATTCGAGCGCCGCGCGCAGACCATCGAGCAGATGGTTGCCCTTGTCGCGTGCCTGGGCCGGGAAGTCGTCCTTGTCGATGACGTCCAGCATCGCGTTGGCGATGGCGCAGCCGACCGGGTGGGCGCTGTAGGTATAGGCGTGCATCCACGGCTTGCCGGACTCCTGCATGGTGCGGGCAATCTCGTCGTTGATGCCGATGCCACCGAGCGGGAAGTAACCGGAGGTGATGGCCTTCGCGTACTGGATCATGTCCGGCTCCACGTTCCAGTGCGAGAGACCGAACATCTTGCCGGTGCGGCCAAAGCCGGTGATCACCTCGTCGGCGACCAGCAGCACCTCGTACTGAGTGCAGATCTCGCGAATACGCGGGAAGTAATCGTCCGGTGGCACGATCACCCCCCCGGCACCCTGCACCGGCTCGGCGATGAACATTGCCACCGTGTCCGGTCCCTCGCGCTTGATCATCTCTTCCAGCTCGTTGGCCGCGGCCACGCCCGGGCTCACGTCGTCCGGGACACCGGCCGGCTTCTGGTACCAGTACGGATACGGCGAGGCGACATGCGAGAAGCCGGGCACGCGCGGCTCGAACATCGGCCAATAGGTATCGATACCGGTCGCGCTCATCGCCGCGAGAGTCACACCGTGATAGCCGAATCGGCGGCCGATGACCTTGGTCTTCTCCGGCTTGCCCTTCAGCTTCCAGTAGTAGCGGGCCATCTTGATGTTGCTGTCGGTCGACTCGCCGCCACCGGAGGTGAAATAGAAGTGATTGATGCTCGGGTAGCAGATATCCGCCAGCCGTTCGGCCAGCTCGATGGCGGCCGGGTTGGAGCTGCCGGCATAGCCCGAGGCATAGGGCAGCTCACTCATCTGCCGAGTCGCCGCCTCGACCAGCTCGCGTCGCCCGTGGCCGGCGGTGTTGTTCCAAAGGCCGGCCAGACCGTCCAGATAACGGTCGCCGTTGGCATCGACGAGCCAGGCGCCCTCACCGCGTACCCAGACCTTGCCGTGGGCATGCACGCTGGCGCTGTGCAGTGGATGGATCAGGTGCTGCTGATCGCGCTCCAGGAAGTTGGAATTGGCATCATTGGACATGGTCTGCTCTCTGCGCTGATTGCTGTGATTCTGGAAACCGCCCGATGGCGTCGCCCGGTGGTATCAATCGTGCCAGGCGTGCGGCGGTCCCTCACAGGTAGTAACGACCGCCGTTGGCCAGGTAACACTGGCCGGTGATGAAGGCTGCCTGGTCGCTGGCCAGATACACCGCGAGGCTCGCGATCTCCTCGGGTCGACCGTGGCGTGGAATGGCCTGCTCCGGCGAGATCTTCGACTTGTCGCGCTGCCAGCTGTCGCGTTCGACGTCGATCATGCCAGGACCGATGCAGTTGGCGGTGATGTTGGCGTGGCCGAACTCCGACGCCAGACCGCGGGTGAAGCCGACGATGCCGAGCTTGACCATGGCCTTGGCCGGCCCGTGACCGAGGAACGGGGCGATCCCGGAGTAATTGATGATACGGCCGAATCCAGCTTCGATCATGTGTGGCAGCACCGCTCGACAGAGATTGGCCGGTCCGTTCAGATTGACCCCGATATTGCGTTGCCACTCCTGTGGTGACTGCTCGAGGAAGCCGGATTCGCCTCGATACACGGCGTTGTTGACGAGCACATCCAGACGACCGAACTCGGCCAGCGTGCGGTTGACGAATGCATCCACGGCCTCCCCGTCGGTGACGTCGACGACGCCGGTGATGGCCTTGACGCCGCGTTGCCGGACGGCGCTGGCAACGGCCTCCAGGCGTTCCTGGCTGGAGCGGGTGAGCAGTGCGAGATTGGCGCCTTCCTCGGCGAACTGCAGGGCCGTCTCGCGGCCGATGTTGCGAGCCGCGCCGGTGATGATCACCGTGCGGCCGGTCAGCCCGGTCTTCATGAGTCTCTCCTCGACATCCACGAGGCACGCACCCGCTGCGCCCTCCATCCTGGCTATTGTGTTCGATGCGGGGCGTGAAATCATGTCCCGCCGCGGCCTGCCGGCGGGCCACGCGGAGCGTGGATGCTGGTCCGCGCCCGCTCGGGCTTCCGCTACACTGGTGATGGGAAGGGTGATCGGGGAAGGGTGATCGGGACGTGAATCGATTGGGCACGAGGGAGGCATGATGAGCGGGGCTGAGCAGGACCCGGCAGCACGTGATGCGAAGGCGTCGGTGGCGTCATCGCGGGCGGGGCTGTCGCTGGGCGTGGACATCGGCGGCACCTTCACCGACGTGGTCGCCTTCGATCATGCCAGCGGCGCGCAGCACAGCTGCAAGGTGTTGACCACTCACGATGATCCGTCGCGCGCGGTGATCGCCGGTCTGGACCGACTGAGCAAGGCGCAGGCGCTGGATCCGGGGCGCTTCACGCGCATCGTGCATGCGACCACGTTGTTCACCAACGCCTTGATCGAACGTCGTGGCGCGCGCACCGCGTTGATCACCTCGGCCGGTTTCCGCGACGTGTTGGAGATCGGCCGTGAGCGCAAGTACGAGCTCTATGACATCGCCATTCGCAAGCCGGAGCCGTTGGTGCCGCGAGACCTGCGCTTCGAGGTGGATGAGCGCATGCTCAGCGATGGCAGCGTGCATAGAGCGCTGGATCTGGACGAGCTGCGCGCGCTGGCGGCGACGCTGCACGAACGCGGCGTCGAGTCGCTGGCCGTTGTGTTCCTGCATGCGCACGTGAATCCCAGTCACGAACGTGAGGCGCTGAGCTGTCTGGCCGCGGTCAGCCCACAGCTCTACCTGACGGCCTCGCACGAGGTCGCGCCGGAGGTGCGCGAGTACGAGCGCACCTCGACGGCGGTGGCCAATGCCTACGTCAAGCCGCTGGCGGCCCGCTATCTGGACAACCTGTCCGCGCAGCTGCGCGCGCGTGGTCTGCGCGCGGAGCTGGCGCTGATGATGTCCAGCGGTGGACTCACGCACGTCGCCCAGGCCAAGCGGGCGCCGGTGCAGCTACTCGAATCCGGCCCGGCGGCGGGGGCCCTGGCCGCGGCCTTCTTCGGCTCGGCCGATGCGCACGGGCGTTTGCTGGCCTTCGACATGGGCGGCACGACCGCCAAGCTGAGTCTCATCGACGATGGCGAGCCGCTGACCGCGCATGCCTTCGAGGCCGCGCGCCAGAAGCGCTTCATCGAGCACAGCGGCCTGCCGATCAGGATCTCGACCATCGAGCTCATCGAGATCGGTGCCGGCGGCGGCTCGATCGCGCAGCTGGATGCGTTGGGTCTGGTCAAGGTCGGTCCGCAGAGCGCCGGCTCCGAGCCCGGACCGGCGGCCTACGGTCGCGGCGGACGGCTGGCGACCGTGACCGATGCCGATTTCGCGCTGGGTTACCTGAATCCTGAGTTCTTCGCCGGCGGCAGCCTGGCCATCGACATGCCGGCCATGCGTACCGCGCTCGCGGCGCTGGCCGAGCAGGCCGGCATGCAGCCGGATGCGCTGGCCTGGGGTGTGCACGATATCGTCAACGAGAACATGGCAAGCGCCGCCCGTGTGCACATCGCCGAGCGTGGCCGGGATCCCGGCGATTACACCTTGATGTGCACCGGTGGCGCGGGACCGGTGCACGCCTTCTACCTGGCCCGCAAGCTGGGAATCCGACGGATCCTCTGTCCCCCCTCGGCGGGGGTTGCCTCGGCGCTCGGACTGCTCATCGCACCGGCGCGGGTCGATCGTGTGGCGAGCGTGGACTTCGATCTGGGCAGCGGCAGCCTGAGCGCCTTGGAGCAATGCTTCGCGCGCCTCGAGCAGGAGGCACGCGCGGTTCTCGCCGAGGCCAACCTGGACGCGGATCGCGCCCGGGTGCAGCGCGCCGCGGACGGGCGGTTCAGGGGTCAGGGCTTCGAGCTGGCGGTGACGCTGCCGGATGGACCGTACGACCAGGGCGATGCGCAGACCAGCCGTGCCGCGCTGCAGGCCGCCTACGAGCAGGCCTACCGGCAGAAGTACGCACGCACGCCACCCGAGGTGCCCGTTGAGCTGGTCAACGCACGAGTCTCGTTGCGACTCGATATCGAAGGAGCGGGGCCGGTCGATGCGTCGTCGCTCGGCGCCGAGACCGCAATGTCCGAGGTGCAGCCGGTCGGCCGGCGTCTGGCCTGGTTCCCCGAACTGCGCGAGTTCCGGCCCACCGCGGTCTACAGACGGGAGACGCTGGGACGGGGGGCCAGCGCCGAGGGACCGGCGATCATCGAGGACGAGGGCTCCACCCTGGTGGTCGGGCCCGACGCGCGCTTCACGGTGCTCGACAGCGGCAACCTGCTGGTGCAGATGCAGCGTTGACGGCGTCATGCAACCGGTCATCGACTGGTCATCGACTGGCGTCATCGGGAGACGCGCAGACGCTGCGGGTACCGATGAGATAGGTCTCGTTCACACGGTGCATGCCATTGCCCGCTCGCGCCGGGCTTGCGAGACGCTGAGGGTCACTCCGTGGCATGCGCGGCCGCGCGAGGCTCACGGCATGATGCGCTGCTCATCGATGGCGAGGACCAGCCGCAGCTCTAGCGGCATGTCTGCCATGGTGTGATGCAGGTCCATCTGCGGGCAGGGATGATGCGTGCAACCAAGGAAGTCGGACGGGGTCGCGAATGCAGATGAATCCTGATGTCAGTAGCCGTGTCGTCAACGGCATGCACACCCGCTATCGCGCCGAAATCGATGGTCTGCGTGCCCTGGCAGTGCTGCCCGTGCTGCTCTATCACGCGGGCCTCGAGCTGTTCTCAGGCGGATTCGTCGGTGTCGACGTGTTCTTTGTCATATCGGGCTACCTGATCACGTCAAACATCCTGCGTGAGCAGTCGCGCGGCGAGTTCTCACTGACACGCTTCTACATGCGCAGGATGCGCCGGATTCTTCCGGCGTTGTTCTTTGTCATCCTCTGCAGTGTCCCGATTGCCTGCTTTTTGTTGGCACCCGCAGAGCTCGATGCCTTCGGCCACAGCATCGTGTACGTCGTGATA
The DNA here is from genome assembly GCA_020444775.1 of Gammaproteobacteria bacterium. Next base: position 4,124 of record JAGRHX010000048.1, on the reverse strand, counting down.
TTCCTGTCGAATGTGTATTTCCAGCGCAGTACCGACTATTTCTCCCCGGACGCCGAGTCCCAGCCGCTGTTGCATACCTGGAGTCTGGGCGTGGAGGAGCAGTACTACCTGATCTTCCCGCTTGCCGTGCTCGTCTTGTGGCGTTTCGGTCGGGGCGGCGTCCTGTGGTCGATCGTGGCGGTGACCCTCTGCTCATTCGTATATTGCGAGTGGGCGTCCAGGCACCATCCGATCGAGAACTTCTACGGGCTCGGCAGCCGCGCCTGGGAGCTGCTGTTCGGCGCGATGCTCGCATTCATTCCGCCGGACAACACGGTCATCACCCGACTGCGTTCCCGGCGCGGTGGCGACGACCTCGCGGGGCTCGGAATCGCACTGATCGTCTTCGGTATTCTTGCTCTGAGCGATACGCTGCGTCTGCCATCCGCATTCACACTGCTGCCGGTGCTGGGTGCGGCTCTGGTCATCGTGTTTGCATCCCCGGATGGGCGCTACGGCCGCTTGCTGTGTCTTGGACCGGTAGTCGGCATCGGTCTTGTCTCTTACAGCCTGTATCTCTGGCATCAGCCCCTCATCGCATTCTCGTACAGCGTTGCCAGCACCAGCGCGTACGCAGCGCTGCTGGCCTGTGTCGTCTCAGTTGCCTGTGCCTATCTGACCTGGAGATTCGTGGAGGTGCCGTTTCGCACGAGCAGCGTGCAATTCCGGCCGGTGGTTCTCGCCGCTGCCGCGTTGGTTGCATTTGCTGCCGTCCTGACGGGTCCGGGTCTCCCTCGGGGTGCCCGGAACGCCCCGAGTCACGCCGTTCGGACAAACGTGCCGACCTTCATGTCGGCCTTCTCCGGTTGTCATCTGCCGGTTCGAGACAAGCTGGATACGCTGCCGATCTGCGCCGTCGGTAGTGCCGGCAGCCCGCCAGGCTATATCTTGTGGGGCGACAGCCACGCGGGCGCCCTGTCCATGGGTCTTGGAGCGAGCCTGGGCGCAACGGCTCGGTCGGCCATCCAGTTCACCAAGGGGGGATGTCCGCCGGTGCTGGGGGTGGTCAATCGCCGATGGGGAGAGGATCACGACTGTGCCGGTTTCTCCAATGCCGTTCTCGAGTTCGTCAATGGCTCGAACAGGCCACTGACCATAATGATGTTCGCGCACTGGGCCGACATCGTCGAGAACCCGAACTATGAGATCGTGCCCAGCATCGCCGATTCGGCACGCACCGCGCAGAGCAGGGGGTTCGCAGAGCAGCTTGCAGAAAACCTTCGCGCAACGGCGAAGCTGCTGATAGAGGCGGGTCACCATGTTGTTCTGGTCTATCCCGCCCCGCGTTTTCCACACAACGTTCCAAAATATGTGTCTGAGCAGCTCGATAGCGCAGCGGTCTACCGGCTGCCACGTGCCCACGTGGAGGATTCACTGGCACCCGCGGTTGCGATGCTCGATCGTGCGATACAGGCCATGCCGGTTGCGCGCGTTCATCCAATCGAGGCCTTCTGTGATTCCGACTACTGCTTTGCTGGCGACAAGCTGCACTTGTGGTTTCAAGACAAGCACCACGTCACCTACGAGGGTGCGATGCGGATCCTGAACGCCAACGCCGAAATCCTGTTCGAGAAGAGCAGCGCGTGGGTCATCGACAAGTAGGCGAGCGCCTCGTTCGGGGGTTGACCCAGCTGCGTCAATGCCAGTCGGGTCAACGTATGAGTCTCGACGGCCAGCAAGGATCGATGCTATCGAAGCTCGGCCCGTGTGCATGTGTCCTCTTCGCTGCTCAATGTCCGCGAGAAGTCCGGTGACCGTCAGGTTCAGGCAAGCGATGGACATTGGAACGTGCTCGGCACAGCTCCTCATCGGCCCCCCGCGCATGACAGATCCTCACAAGCGGCTCTTGACCGGCGGCACGCCCTCTTATAACCATTCCCTGTTCATCAGGCAGCCGTCGCCGCGCGCCTGGGACCACAATGGGATCTTCACGCGGAGCATTGGCATGAGTGAAATCTATACCAGGAAGACCTACGGCGAGATGGAGATAGGCTTTGGCGAGCGCTTGGGATTGCTCGTGGTGGACTTCCAGAAGGGCTTCACCGACGCACGCTTTCCGATGGGTGGCGGCGAGCTCATCGACGCGGCGGTCGAACGTACCGCGACGCTTCTCGAGCTCGCGCGCGCCAGGGGCGTGCCGGTCGCGAGCTGTTATGTGGCCTATCCCGATGAGACTGCAACGCCGTACTGGAAGGTCGGCTCCGTCAAACGAGACCTCCGCCGCGGCTCCGAAGCGGTCGAGCTGGATCCGCGTATCGACGCCCCCGAACATGACTATGTTTTCGAGAAGACTGGCGCTTCGGCGTTCTTTCAAACCCCGCTTACCAGCTACTTCGTCAAGCACCGGGTAGACACGGTCGCGATTGCGGGCTGCGTCACCAGTGGTTGCGTCCGGGCCTCGGTGGTCGACAGCTTTCAGTTCGGTTTTCGCACGATGCTCATCGACGATTGCTGTGGCGACCAGGAGCGGGAGCCACACCTGAATACGCTGCGCGATGTAGGCCGGCGCTATGCCGACATCGTGAGCGCCGAGCAGGTCATGAACCATCTCAACTCAAATAGCCGGGCACCAGGCTGAGGTGGCCTCTCCCTCGGCGAAAACCGGGCGAGTAGTGCAACACACCGGAGCGGGCCGATAGTCTGGCATCGCCGCTGCATTGGCTTCGAGCACTCGACATCCTCGTGCATTCGACTTGGGGGCGTCGGTGTGATCAGCCGTGTAGTTGCTGGCGCATGAAGTTGCATATCGCGTCGTATTCAGCGGCCGCTGCCGCGCCTTTGAAGCGCGCCCGCATGAATCCGTGAATCATGCCCTTCGCCTCACGGTAGTGCACCTCGGTGCCCGCCAGCGCAAGCTTCGACGCAAAGACCCGTCCGTCGTCGCGTATGGGATCCATCTCGGCGCTGTGCACCCAGGCCACGGGCAGATCGCTCAGGTCCTCGGCCAGCACCGGTCGCGCATAGGGATCGCGGGTCTCGGGATCGTCCGGCAGATAGTAGTCGCGATAGCGACGCGTGTTCTCGGTGCTCAGACCGAACGCATTGGCGTGCTCGTCGTACGAGCCGCCAACCTGGTCGAGCCCGGTTCCGGGATACACCAGCACCTGACATCGCAACCTCATACCGTTCCGGTCGCGGGCCGCGAGACAGGTTGCGGCAGCGAGGTTGCCACCGGCGCTATCGCCCGCGATGCCGAGGCGAGTTGGATCGATACCGAAGTCGGCGGCGTTGCGCGCAACATGAGCGGTTACTGCGTACGCATCGTCGAACGCGGCCGGATACGGGTGCTCCGGAGTCAGCCGATAGTCGACACTGATGACGACAGCCTGCGCCTGTTCCGCGAATCCCCAGGCAACCGAATCAGAGCTGTCGAGGTCGCCTTTCATGAAACCGCCGCCGTGTAGATAGATCAGTCCGGGCAATGAGCCCCGCGCAGCGCCGGCAGGACGGTAGACTCGAACCGTGACCGGGCGTTCGGCGGTCTGCAGGACCCGGTCGTCAACCGACATGTCGGCCGGTGGCGGAACCGCGAGCGCTAGCGCGTAGCGGCTCCAGTTGGCCCGCTCTTCGGCCACACTGGTGGCCGGCGGCAGATCGGCGCGCGCATCGAGGAGCGCTTGCATATCGGGATGGATCCGGGCTGCCATAGAGTATTCCCCAACAAGACGGTCAGCTCCGTGCTGCTCTGCTCAAAAGCGCGCAAAGCAGTAGCGGCACACTACGCCAGCAGCATGGACGAGCCCTGACCGATTGGCAATCCGTACTGGCTGTGTGCGTGCAGCTGGCGATCCATGCGTTGCTGCTCTTCAGCCTTGTTCCAATACCTCGTAGGATGCCGGGTGTATCGGTCGGGTCAAGTGACTTGCGAGGAGTTCCTGCCATGGCGACAGACACGCTCAGCGTCATCCGCCTCAGCGAAAGCGACAAGGTGCCGTTTGCGGAAGATTCCTACTATCAGCCGATCCTGAACGGTGAAGCGGGTGGCTTTCCAATCTACACCGGCATCCAGACCGCAGAGCCTGGATACGAAACCAAGCCACATCAGCACCCCTACCTGGAGGTGCTGCATATCCTCGACGGCGTCA
>JAGRHX010000760.1 GCA_020444775.1 Gammaproteobacteria bacterium | reverse complement strand
GTGGGCTCGGTTACCGCGAGGAGGAGTTCGAGGCGATGGGCACACGCAAATCGCATCGCGCCTCGCGTCTGGAAGAGTCGCTGGCGGTGGTCAAGCGGCTCTGGACCGAGGAACGGGTGACCCATCACGGCCGTCATTTCCATCTGTCCGACGTCGGCTGCAGCGTGCGGCCCAAGCAGCAGCCGCATCCGCCGATCTGGCTGGGTGGTGACGTCGAGCCGGCGATCCGACGCGCCGGCCGTCTGGCCGACGCCTGGCTCGGCACCCCCACCACCACCATCGACCGTCTCAAGGAGCAGCTCGGCTGGTTCATGGACGCGCGCCGCGAAGCCGGCCGCGAGCAGCCGGTGCGCTGCCCGATCCTGCGCGAGTGCTTCGTCGGTCGTGACCGCTCGCATGCCGAGCAGGTCAGCCGCGGCCCGCTGCTGTACAAGTATCGAGCCTATGCCGCCTGGGGCCACAACGACATGGCCGGCGCGGATCTGGACAATCACTTCGACGAGTTCTGCGCCGAGCGCTTCGTGGTCGGCGACGTCGCCCAGGTTCGCGAGGAGGTGCAGCGCTATACCGAGGCGCTCGATACCGATCATCTGATCCTGCGCATCCAGTGGCCGGGCCTGGACCAGAAGGAGGCGCTGGGCAACATCGAACGAGTCGGTCAGGTCATCGCCGGTCTCTGAGCATCAACTCAAGGGCACCGGCGTCGATTCGCTACAACACCATGGGGAGAAACGAATGAGCAAGCGTGTGTTCTTCATTGGCGGCGGCGCCGTCGGCGCATACACGGGCGGACACATGGCGCGCGCCGGTGTGGACGTGACCCTGGTCGATCCCTGGAAGGAGCATGTCGAGAAGATGCGCACCGAGGGTCTGGAGCTGCGCGGGGTCACACCGGAGGAGACCTGCACGGTCAAGCTCAAGGCGATGACGCCGGAAGAGTTCCAGGCGATCGCCAAGGACAAGCCGGTGGACATCGGCATCGTCTCCACCAAGTCCTATGACACCGAGTGGGCGGTCAACCTGCTGGTGCCGGCACTCGCCGACGATGCCTTCGTGGTATCGCTTCAGAACTGCATCAACGAGGACCGGATCGCCGCGATCGTCGGCAAGGATCGGGTCGCCGGCTGCATTGCCAGCACCATCTCGGTGGAGCTGAAGGCACCCGGCTTCGTCGAGCGCAGCGTGCCCAAGCGCGGTGACAGCTACACCGTGTTCCGCTGCGGCGAGTACACCGGCAAGGAAAGCGATCGGGTGCGTGAGCTGGTCGAATGGTTGAAGAACGTCGACAGCGCCAAGATGACCACCAACCTGATGGGTGAGCGCTGGAGCAAGCTGGTCATCAACGCCAGCCACAACGGCCTGTCGGCCTGCACCGGCTACGGCAGCCGCGACATGGCGGTGCTCGAGAAGCCGCGTCGGCTCTCGATCAAGCTCTCCGGTGAGACCATCAAGGTGGCCAAGGCGCTCGGTATCGAGCTGGAGAACATCAAGGGCTTCACCCCCGACGAGTGGGTGGCGGCCGCCGACGGCGACGCCGAGACCCTGGCGCGGATCGAGAAGACCACCATCGACTCGGCCCAGGGCCGCAGCAGCACCGGCCGCCCGTCGATGGGCCAGGACATCGCCAAGGGCCGGCGTACCGAGATCGACTACCTGAACGGTCTGGTGGTGGAGAAAGGCAAGGAACTCGGCATCCCGACCCCAGCCAACGAAGGCATCGTCGCAGCGGTGAAGCTGGTCGAGAGCGGCAAGGCGCCGCAGGATCCCAAGCACATCGACGGACTGGTCTGAGCCCGTTCGATGACCGCCCCGGTCACGCGAGGTGATCGGGGCGGGGACGGGTCCGGGGCACCCGTCCCCGCCCGGCTTCAACCGGGGTCCGACCGCCCGGGAAACAAGCCGACCCGCAAGCCCAGCCCCCGATTGCGATTCTCCGGCCGCGCCCTGCGCCGATGCGCGGCCCGGCAGGCGCTGGCCGGATTGCTCCAGCTGCCACCGCGCACCACACGGCTCGGATGCGCCTCGCCGCCCCGCCGCCCGGCCACCGCCGGATCGCAGGCGCCATCCGAACGCTGGCGGTAGGCATCCGCATCCCAGGCATCCCGACACCATTCCCAGACGTTGCCGTGCATGTCGTGCAGCCCGAACCCGTTTGCCCGGTAGCTGCCGACCGGCGCGTGGAATCGGTAGCCGTCGTCGAAATCCGGTTCGAGCCGGCGGCCGAACTTACGGCCGTTCGCGGCGTCGAGGATGTTCGCGAACCCGCGCAGGGAAGCCGGCTCGTTCCCGGTGGAGTAGACCGTGTGCGTGCCGGCGCGGCAGGCGTACTCCCACTGCGCCTCGGTCGGCAGGACGAGTCCCAGTCGGCGCATCGCCTCCTGGCACTCGGGGTAGCTCACCTGTTCGACCGGATGGCGCAGCGTGAACGTCTCCCGAACTCCCGGGACCTCCGCCCCGGGCCGGAAGTCGCTCGGTTCGGTGTCCATCACCCGCAGCCACTGTCCCTGCGTCACCTCGTACTTGCCGAGGAA
>JAGRHX010000759.1 GCA_020444775.1 Gammaproteobacteria bacterium | reverse complement strand
CGGCCGCGAGCGCGCCGCGCTCATCATGGTTGCCCGGCATCAGGTACAAGGGCGCCCGTAGCTTCTCCACCACGGTGAAGAACCGATCGTAGCGCTCGGTGCTGCCGTGCGAGGTGATGTCACCGGTGTGCAGCACCAGATCAGGGCACGGCTGCATCGCGTTGATCGCCGACACCACGCGCTCCAGGGCGCGGGTGGTGTCGAATCGACCATAGGCCAGCTCGTCGGGCCGTGTGATGTGGGTGTCCGAGATCTGTACGAGAATCATGGTATCGGTGTAGGGACGATGCCCGGTCTCAAGCCTCGACCAGCGGCAGACCTTCCGCGCGGCGCACGTCGTTGATGGTCTCCATCACCCGCTGCCGGAAGGGCGGGAATTGGACCTGGAACTCCTCGACCAGCCGGGTGTTGTCGATCAGATAGTTGCCCGACAGCTCGCGACCGCCGGTCTCCTGCTCGAATTCGATCCGGGCGTCGGGCAGGAAGCCACGGACCATGTCGGCGAGCTCGCCCAGGCTCATGCTGTTGCCACCGGAATTGTAGATGCTGTGCTTGGGGCTGTCGCTCAGCAGCACGCGGGCAAAGATCTCGGCCATGTCGTCGACATGGATGGGGATGCGCATGGCATCGCGATGCGGAAAGCTCACGGTCTGGCCGCGCGCCGGCTGCACCATGCAGTTCACGTGATCCACCGAGCCGAATATCTTGTCCGGACCGGTGACGTTCGCCGGGCGCACGCCGGTGATGGTCATGCCGTACTTCTCGCGATAGTCACGTGCCTGGAACTCGTTGAAGATCTTGTTCACGGCGTACTGCTTGTCGCCGTGGCAGGGATCGTCCTCGTTGACCAGACGCTCGCCGAAGTGGCTTTGCAGACCGCTGACCGCCAGCGAGCTGGCGTACACGGTGTGTCCGACCTCGCACAGCCGCGCTGCTTCGAAGCAATTGTCCATACCGACCACGTTCAGCTTGGTCGCGACGTGCGGCGGCAGATCGCTGCTGATGTGATAGGAGAGATTGATGACCCGGTCCGGACGCGCCGCGCTCATGTTCGAGATCACGTCATCGAACTGGGTGACGTCGCCGCGCACCATCCGCACCTGCTCGCCGAGGTGACCGAAGTCGACCTGGCCGGGGTTGATGTCCATGCAGACCACGCGCTCACCACGCGCCACCAGCAGGGGAATCAGCCGTCGTCCGATGAAGCCCGCGCCGCCGACTACGAAGACCGTCATGATTGATTGCTCCTCACATGCCCAGGATCGCGAGTATAGGGCATGAGCACGGCGGATTCGCGCGCTTGCGTGCCCACGCCGGCGACCCGGCCTGTCGCCGCGCCGGTCCGACGGTGCCAGACAAGGTGCCCGGCCCGCGGGCGGAAGTCGATGGCGGCGGGCATGCTGTTACACTCCAGGCATACATGCCGGGTGAGGGCGGGGTCCGTGGCCGACGATGCCGTCTCGACCCCACAGCCGCGTCCCGGTGACCGCTCGCACGCGGTCCCCCGTGCGCATGCCATTCATCGCAACGCCAGTGTGGAAGATGCGTCCGCGACGCTCAGACGCTCCCCTCTCGTCCCAACACGCCGCGGCTCACTCGGGCGGCGATGAGCACGCGCTCGCCGCCGACGATGCGCGCCGCTTCAAGCACGCGCTGCGGTTCTCGTTGGCGGCGGTGGCGTTGATGTGGATGCTGTTTCTGCTGATGGACGGCACGGGTTGGTCGTTGCCGTGGCTGGGCGTGTTCCCACGTCGCCTGGACGGTCTGTTCGGGATACTCACCGCGCCGCTGGTGCATGGCTCCATAGGCCATCTGGTCGGCAACACCCTGCCCGTGCTCATCCTCACCACAGCGCTGCTGTACGGCTACCCACGCGCCGCGCCGCTGGTGCTCGTGGTCTTGTACTTTGGTAGCGGTCTGGCCGTCTGGCTCATCGGCCGACCTGCCTGGCACATCGGCGCCAGCGGGGTCACCACGGGACTGATGTTCTTCCTGTTCGTGATTGGCGCGTTGCGCTGGGACCCGCGTGCCACGGTGCTGTCGATGATCGCGTTCTTCCTCTACGGCAGCATGGTCTGGGGCGTGTTCCCCTCCGACCCCGAGATCTCCTTCGAATCACACCTGTCCGGTGCGCTGCTGGGTGTGCTGCTGGCGGTGCTGCTGCGAAGAGTCGACCCACCGCTGCCCCGCAAGCGATATAGCTGGGAGGAGGAAGAGGATGAGGACCCGACCCTGCATCCAACCAGCGGGCGGGTGATCGACCAGGAGCCGGACCGGCGGTGGCCGAACACCCGTCCGCTGGGCGATACGCGGCATGACGATGTGCGTCGTGAATAGCGATCCTGGTGCCGGATCGGTCGAACGGCTTTCGACGTTGCCGGCGTGGTCCAGACCAACGATGTTCCACCAGGTGGAGCAAGCCCAGTCACTGTAGCGCCGCCGAGCGTTTCTCAGGCGCGCTCATGCGGTCATGAGCCGGACGTGGCAGCGGATGGTTGGACGAGCAGTGTCAAGGTACATGCAGCACGCGCGCGCCTGCGGCCACCGGAATCAGCGGCCTCCCGCGTCGAACTCGTCGGGCACCTGTGGATAGGCATGGCGTATCGGCTCGGTGACACCATCCCAGGTCCTGGCGAGGTGCGCCATGTAGGCCAGGCGCCGTTTGTACTGCGCGTATGCGCCGTCGGCGAGGGCCGGTCCACACGACAGCTCGATGTGAAAGCCGAATTGGTCCATCAGGTCGAAGTAATGCACCGTCGGCATGTCGGGTCGACCCGGGGGGCCGTGTCCGGGCTTGCCATCGCCTTCTATGAGCTGGATGGAGGGCACCCAGCCGGCGGCGAGACAGGCATCGATGAGCTCCACATAGCGCTCTCTGGGCACGGTGAAGTTGATGTGCTGCAGCCCGTTGCCGCG
>JAGRHX010000758.1 GCA_020444775.1 Gammaproteobacteria bacterium | reverse complement strand
GGACAAGATGCTCAATCCGATCCGCCGGGCTCCGTTCTATGCGCTCGAGCTGTCGCCGTCGATGCTCAACACACAAGGCGGACCGCGGCGTAACGAGCATGCCCGGATCGTGCGCCCGGACGGTACGCCTATCGGTCGTCTGTACAGCGCAGGCGAGCTGGGCTCGATCTACAGCTACCTGTACCAGGGCACCGGCAACATCGGCGAGTGCCTGGTCTTCGGCCGGATCGCCGGGCGAAACGCCGCGGCGGAGAAGGCGTGGACCTGAGCGGGGCAGGGCCGGACCCGCGACCGGGGCTCGTGGGTCGTGGTTGATCCAACGCGCTCAGGCAGCAAACGCGGCGGCGTCGGGTTTCCAAAATCTCGTAAAGCCCATTAGTCTTCATCCCCGACCTGGCGCCTCTTCACAGCACACGCTTTTTCAAGACACACAACGATACGAATGAACCAAACCACCTGGCGGGACGGCAGCATGACACACTCTCGCGACGACGGACTTTCAGCGTTGTTCGACCCCAAGAGCATTGCGGTCATCGGAGCATCGGACGATCTCTCGAAGTTCGGTGCCCGCCCGATTCGCTTCATGCTCGAAGGCGGCTTTCAGGGCCCCATCTATCCAATCAATCCAAAGGGCGGGAACATCCAGGGCCTGAAGGCCTACGCCGACATCCGCGAGATCCCGGAGCCGGCGGACATGGTCATCATCTCGGTGCCCGCCCGGCACGTGGTCGACGCGGCCCGAGCCAGCGCCGAGGCCGGTGTGCGCACCGCGGTGGTCTTCTCCTCGGGCTTTGCCGAGGTTGGCGACGAAGGCGAGCTCTGGCAGACCCAGCTGCGTGACGTCGCGCGTGAATCGGGGCTGCGCATCGTCGGCCCGAACTGCATGGGGATGCTGAACTCGGCGTCGCGGGCGGTGGGCACCTTCACCAGCGTGTTCGCAAAGTCCTGGCCCAAGGTCGGCGGCATCTCCGTCATCAGTCAATCCGGTGCGGTCGGCGCCTACATGCTGGTCATGGGCATGGAGCGTGATCTGGGGCTGCGCACCTGGGTCACCACCGGCAACGAGGTCGACGTCGACGTATCGGACTGCGTGGCGCACTGCGCGCAGGATCCGGGCACCGACGTCATCGTTGCCTACATCGAGGGCGCGAAGAAACCCGAGCAGCTGCGCCAGGCCTTCGAGACCGCACGACTGAACGGCAAGCCGGTCATCGTGATGAAGGTTGGTGCCTCGGAGGTGGGGGCGCAGGCAGCGAACACGCACACCGCGTCCCTGGCCGGGGCCGACGCCATCTACGACGCGGTGTTCCGACAGTATGGCGTCTATCGCGCCGGATCCCTGGAGAACATGCTCGACGTTGCCCAGGCCTGCGCGACCCGGCGTTTTCCGCAGAGCCGCACCCTCGGCATCGTCACGGTGTCCGGTGGCGCCGGGGTGATCGCCTCCGACGCCGCCGAGGCCTCAGGTCTGGAGCTGCCGGCATTGCCGGAGGCCGCGCAGCGTGAGCTGAAGGCCTTGATGCCGTTCGCCGCGGTACGCAACCCGGTCGATACCACCGCGCAGATGGTCAACGACGTGGAGCTGTTTCGTAAGAATCTGGACGTCATGCTGGCGACCGGGGACTACGACACGGTGCTGATGTTCCTCGCCACGCTCGGTCTGTCCGCGCCGGAGCCGCTGTTGCAGTCGCTGGTGGAGATCGTGCTGGACACGGCCAAACGCGACCGCAATGCGCGTCTGGTCCTGTCGATGCTGTGTCGCCCCGATACGAAAAGGCTGCTGGAGTCGCACGGCGTGCTGGTCTACGAGGACATCACCCGTGCGATCGGTGTGATCGGCGCCATGAACGACTTCAGCGAGGAGTTCGCGAGACCCCCGGCCGGTAATCTGCCGGCCTTGCCTGCGAGCGCGCGACCGGTGCCCGCCGAAGTGCTGAGCGAGCTGGGGGCCGCCGATCTGTTGCGCGATGCCGGTCTGCCGATGGCGCCCGGTAGCGTGGCGCAGTCAGCCGACGATGCGGTCGCGGCCGCCGAGTCCATCGGTTACCCGGTGGTGCTGAAGATCGCCTCACCCGATATCCAGCACAAATCCGACATCGGTGGTGTGAAGCTGAAGCTGGGCGATGCCGCGGCGGTGCGTGAGGCCTTCGAGTCGATCATGAGCGCGGCGCGCAGCGCGGTGCCGGACGCAACGCTCGAAGGCTGTCTGGTCGCGCCGATGATAACCGGTGGCGTCGAAACCATCCTCGGCGTCAACCGCGATCCGCTGTTCGGCCCGGTGGTGCTGTTCGGGCTCGGCGGGGTCTTTGTGGAGGTGCTCAAGGACGTCACCTTCCGTGCCGCGCCGTTCGATGTGGCCGAGGCCCATCGCATGATCCGCGAGGTGAAGGGCTACGCCATGCTGGAAGGCGTGCGTGGCAGCAAGCCCGCAGATGTCGAGGCCCTGGCCCAGGCCTTGTCGATGCTCTCGGTGTACGCAGCGGAGAATGCCGATCGTCTCGAAGGTATCGACCTCAACCCGTTCCTGGTGTTCGAGCAGGGACGTGGCGCGATGGGTGTGGACGCGGTGGTGGTGCCGCATGGGGCGGAGCCAGGCCACGGTCACTGATCGGCTCTGAGCGATGCACCTGGACCCGGGCCGTGAACTCGGCCCGGGTCAGGCTCGCCCTGGCACGATCGCCGGGCGTCGATTCAGCGCATCCTTGTCGAAGCCTGCCACCTGCTTGTAGCGATCGGCAATGGCCTGGCGTTCTCTCAACGGCAAGACCCGCTCGATGTCCTCGAAGCCGTCCGGCGCTCGATGCTCGACCAGATCCAGCACCTCGTCCGGGCCACTGCGCCGGTTGGCCTCTACGATTTTGGCGGTCGCCGGGCGACGCTCGGCCTCGTAGGCGCGCAGCGCGTCGGCGCCCGGGCCGTGCCGCACCAGTTCGCGGGTCAGCACACGTGCGTCGAGAATGGCCTGCGATGCACCATTCGAGCCGATCGGGTACATCGGATGGGCGGCGTCGCCCAGCAGGGTCATCGCGCCGTGCGTCCAGCACGGCAGCGGATCGCGATCGACCATCGGGTACTCGAACACATCCCGGGCGCCGCGTATCAGCGCCGGCACATCGAGCCAGTCGAAGCACCAGTCCTGGAATCGTGGCAGGAAGTCATCGAGGCGACCAGCACGGTTCCAGTCCTCGCGTCGCCACTGATGGTCCGGTGCGAACTTCAGCTCCGCGATCCAGTTGACCAGCGCCGGCCCCTGCTCGATCTCGGACGTGGTGATGGGATAGGTGACGAACTTCTGCTGTCCGTGACCGATCATGGCCATGGTCCGACCGTCGAGGAAGGGTGTGGCGTGGCTCACGCCTCGCCATAGGATGGCACCGTTCCACAGCGGCGGTCCTTCGTTCGGATACAAGCGGGCCCGGGCCGTGGAGTGGATGCCGTCGGCGGCTATCAGCAAGGAGCCGCTGTGCCGGACCAACCTGTCGCCATCGTCCCGATCCAGACAGATGGCGTCGATGGACTGACCGTGGTCTTCCCAGCGGCTCAACTGGTGTCCGAAGCGGAATGCCTCCGGACCCAGACGCTGGATGGCGGCCTCCAACAGCACCGCCTGCAGCCGGCCGCGATGGATCGAGTACTGCGGCCAGTCGTAGCCGGCATGCCGACCACGTGGCTCGCGCCAGATCGGCTTGCCGTGCTTGGAGAAATACGCGAGCTCGGTGGTCGCGACGCCGGTCCGTGCCAGCGTCTCGTCCAGTTCGAGCTCGCTCAGCTCGCGGCTCGCGTGCGGGAGCACGTTGATGCCCACACCCAGCGGTTGCAGCGTCCGTACGGCTTCGAGCACCAGCGCCTTGATGCCGACCTGATGCAGGCTGAGCGCGAGGGTCAGGCCGCCGATGCCGGCTCCGGCGATGATGATCGGTTGCACGTCGATGTCTACCGTGTCGTTGACTGTATCGGGCAGGTCCTAAGCCAGCTTGCCCACCGCGCCCGACTCGACGACCCGCTGCAGATCGGCGCCGCTGTAGCCGAGCACCTGCTCGAGGATCTCCGCGGTGTGCTCACCCAGCAGGGGTGAACGCTTGACCTCGGCCGGGCTGTCGGACAGCTTCACCGGGCAACCGACCGTCAGGTAGGGACCGCGTTCCGGGTGATCCACCTCGACGATGGTCCCGGTGGCGCGCAGCGATGGCTCGTTGGCGAGCTCCTTCATCGACAGGATCGGGCCGCAAGGGATGTCGAGCGGGTTGCAGGCGTTCATCACCTCCAGCTTGGACAGCGTCTTGGTCCACTGCTCGATGCGGTCGAAGATCTGCGGGATCTTGTCCAGCCGCGCCTCGGGCTTGGCATAGGCCGGGTCCTCCTTCCAACCGGGCTCGCCGATGAGGTCGCAGATCCGGCCCCACACCGCGGCCTGGGTGATGAGGTAGACATAGGCGTTCGCATCCGTCTCCCAGCCCTTGCACTTGAGGATCCAGCCCGGCTGGCCGCCACCGGAATCGTTGCCGGCGCGTGGCACCGCATCGGAGAAGGGGATCCCCTGGCCGTATTGGCTGTACTCCTTGAGCGGACCGCGTTCGAGCCGCTGCTGGTCGCGCAGCTTGACCCGACAGAGGTTCAAGACCCCGTCCTGCATGGCCGCCAGAACCCGTTGACCACGGCCGCTACGCTCACGCTGGTACAGCGCGGTGACGATGCCGAGGGCCAGATGCAGACCGGTGCCGCTGTCACCGATCTGCGCGCCGGTCACGGTCGGCGGTCCGTCCAGGAAGCCGGTCGTCGAGGCGGCCCCACCGGTGCACTGGGCGACGTTCTCGT
>JAGRHX010000757.1 GCA_020444775.1 Gammaproteobacteria bacterium | reverse complement strand
ACCGTCACCGAGTTCTGGATCGTGCATTCCCTGGTGCGCTTTCCAGGCCATGTGAAGTCTCGCTCGCAGCTGATGCACGATGCCAGCGTGGTCGTCGACGACAGCACCATCACGTCGCACATCAAACGCATACGCCGTAAGTTCATGGCCCTGGACGAGGGCTTCGATTGCATCGAGACGGTCTATGCGGCTGGCTACCGCTGGATCGACCGCGGCACTTGAGAGCGAGCGTGTCCGCGCCGCTGGCGCACCGGTACGCGAGGCGACGCCCTTGACCCTGCGCACCCAGCTGCTGGTCTCGGTGTTGCTGTTGTTGGCGCTACCGCTGGTCGGCTATCAGTACGTACGCAGTGTCGAGCGTTTCATGCGCTCCGCGATGGAGAACAGCCTGGCCTCGGCCGCGCGTGACCTGGCCTTCGCGCTGAGCGGCACCGACGGCCGGGCGCGTCTGTTGCCCCACGAGTCGGACCAACCATCCAGACAACGCGCCTTGACCCTGCTCAGCACGCGCCCGGCCATAGATGGCGACGACGACGATTGGCCAATGGCGGTCGCGCGCGGCATCGACCTGGTGCCACCTCCGACGCTGCCACCCGGCCTGGCGGCAAGACTACGACTGGGGCAGCACCAGGGCCAGGTCTATGCATTGCTCGAGGTCGACACCCCGGTCGGCTGGCCGGAACGCGCCGGAATCGTGCTCGCAAGGCAATCCGCCACGCACCTGCGTCAATATCGATTACAGCCGGATCGCGATGGCGTGCTGCCGATCGAGCTCATCGCAGGCGCCGACCCGGGCGACAGACAGGGCATGACTCCAGGGGGCAGCCCGTCGACCATCGAGTCCAGCGCGCTCGCCGCCAGCCGCAACATTGCGTTGATGGACAACGGCGTCGCCCGAGGCTGGCGCACCCGCTTCGAGCTCGAACTACCGCACGCCGCGGAACCGGGCAGCTGGACGGTGTTGCTGGACGAGCCGGGCGACCATGCCGCTGGCCCCATGCGAGGCGCGTCACGCAGTCCGGACACGCCGAACGCGGCGCAGCGCGAGCGACCAGAGCGGCCGCCTCGGCTACACCGACTCGGAGCCCCGTTCCTGTTCAATCAGCCGTCGCCGGAGCTGTGGCGCTTCCTCGACACCCGTGCCGCCGGTGGCGACCGACGGATGAGCGTCGTCGATCGAACCGGACTGCAGGTCCACGCCGCTAGCGGCAGGCTCGCGGCACACCCGGACGAGCCATCTCGTCCCTGGCTCGAACGTCTGCTGCCCGGACCACGGACCGAGGGTCAGGACCACAGCGACAATGAGCTCGCCGGCCAACCGGTCCGTGCGGTGCGCGACGCGCGACGTGGCACGCCGGCCATCTCCTGGCAGATCCAGTCCGATGGCCGGATGACGGTGGCGGCAGCACATCCGATCCGCCGCGACGGCCGCGTGGCCGCGGTGGCCCTGGTGGAAGAATCCGCCACCGCGATCCTGCAGGCCCGCGGCGAGGCGCTCAGCGAGCTGATCTGGACCACGACCCTGGTCTTCACCCTCGGCAGCCTGCTCCTGCTCGGCGTGACTCTGGGCGTGGGCTCACGCATCCGCCGACTGCGCAATGAGGCACTGGGCGCGACCGACCCTCAAGGACGGGTCAGGCGACCGATAGACCCCAGACCACGAGAGACCGACGAGATCGGCGACCTGCGACGCAGCTTCGTGGCCGTGCTCGGACGCCTGCAGGAATACAACCACTACCTCGAGCAGCTCTCGCGGCGACTCTCACACGAGCTGCGCACGCCGCTCGCAGTCATCCGTTCGTCGCTGGACAATCTGGCCATGTGCGCGGACATGGCGGAGGCGGAGCGCTATGCGGCGCGGGCGCGAGACGGCATACAACGTTTGGAGACGATACTTTCCAGGATGAGCGAAGCGGCACGGCTCGAGGAGGCACTGCTGGACGCCGAGACCGAACAGATCGACCTCGGGGCGTTCCTCGCAGCCGCGGTGGATGCCTACGCGGACACCTGGCCGGATGTCCGTTTCGAACTGAGCGTACCGCCGCGGTCCTGCACGGCCAAGGTATCACCCGAGCTGCTGATGCAGCTGATCGACAAGTTGGTGGCCAACGCCATCGATTTTCATTCCGAGGCGACACCGGTGGGCATCGGTCTGGACGGTGACGAGACACACTATCGGCTCGAAGTACGTAATCACGGTCCGTTGCTACCGGCAGTGGATAGCGATCGCTTGTTCGAGTCGATGGTCTCGATGCGTAAGGACAGCGGCGGCCAGGGTGTGCACCTGGGTCTGGGGCTGTACATCGCCCGACTCATCGCGACATTCCATGGAGGGCAGCTCAGCGCGACGGACCTGGCCAATGGCTCGGGGGTGAGCGTAACCCTCACGCTGCCGCGTTGACAGACAAAACGACGACGGCATTGCTCATCGGTCCTGATCAGCCTCCGGGACGGAGGCCTGTTCGATGTGCAGCTTGGCCTGTTCCCACAACCGCTCGCGCTCCGCGTCATCCAGCTCCGCAAGCGCGTTGCCGGCGGCCAGCGCGGCGCGCTCCATCGCCCGGTAGCGGCGTTCGAAACGCATGTTCGCCTCGACCAGCGCGATCTCCGGATCGACCTCCAGCTTGCGGGCCAGATTGACGCAGGTGAAGAGCACGTCGCCGAGCTCGTGTCGGATCGCCGCGCGCCGCTCGGCCGAGGACTCGATTGCCCGAGCTCGCTCCAACTCGTCGATCTCTTCCTGCAACTTGTCCAACACCGGTGGCACCGCGGACCAGTCAAAGCCCTGCCCGGCGGCACGCTTTTGCAGCTTGCCGGCGCGCAGCAGGGGGGCCAGCCCACGCGGGATGTCGTCCATCGCGCTGTGCAGACCGCGATCGCGACGCTCTTCGGCCTTCTGCGCTTCCCAGCTGCGATTCAGCTGCTCGGGGGGATCGCGCCGCGGCCCGCCGTCAGTTCCAGGATCA
>JAGRHX010000756.1 GCA_020444775.1 Gammaproteobacteria bacterium | reverse complement strand
GGTCCTGCAGCGCCAGATCCTCGGCGTGCTCATAGGGCAGATACAGGAAGCTGCGCTCGATCGGGCTGAGCGCGGCGTCATCGCCACGCTGCAGACAGCGATCCAGCACCCGGCGGGCACGGGTGTCACAGGCAAAGGCCAGGGGCGAGCGGCGGAACACGTTGCGGGGGAACTGATCCAGCACCAGGACCAGGCTCAGCGCGCCGCGTGGTTGCGCCACCCAGTGGTCGAGCAGGCCGGCGTTGGCGGCATGAATCGTTGACAGGAAACGCTCACGGATACGTCGATCGACCTGCTCGCCGCCGCGAAACCACATCTTGTGATGTCGCTGATAGACCGTCGACCAGTCGGCTACGCCGCCGAACCAGAAATGATGAATCCGGGCGGGGCTCATCGTCACGTCATGGGTCCAGATCCGGCTCATCCTGATTCGTGCACCTCTGACAACAGCAGCGACTGCCGGGGTAGCGATTGCCGGGTGGTCGTGGCACGCACGGACCGGCGGCCGGCTCATATTAACGTGGTCTTGTATTCTCCGGCGGGCATTCCAATCTGGATACCAATCCCGTCCCAACTCAGGCCACACCCGACTGGAACGGTGCGCCAGACGCACTGGCCGGGGTGTCCGCGTCGACTGTACGAGGCTAATGTATCGGCATGGACGAGAGTGTCATTCGAGCTATAGCGCGCTGGCCGGATGTGCCGGCGGTGTTTGGCTGGCTCGCCTTGAACAGGCGCGGTCAATGGTTGTTGCGTGATTCGCCGCTGACCCATGAGCGGGCTATCGGCTTCATCAATCGCAACTATGCCAGCGACGAGCGTGGTCGTTGGTTCTTCCAGAACGGGCCGCAACGCGTCTACGTGGCTCTCGAGCTGGCCCCCTTCGTAGCCCATTTCGTCGACGATCGCCTGTTCAGCCATGTCGGTGAGTGGTTGGACCATATCGACCGGGTGCTGATCGATGAGCAGGGCAACGTCTTTCTGGACAGGCCCGGCGGCGCTGCGTTGCTCGATGATCGGGACCTGCTGCAGTTCAGCGAGCAACTGCTCGACGCCGCCGGTCAGCCGGCCGTGGACGAGGTCGTCGAGGCGATGCTCGAGGCCGACGGTGTCGAGCTGGAGCTGGGTTTCCGGTACGCCGGTCGCACCGTTCCCATCGAGCGGATCCATGGCGAGTGTGTGCCTGGGCGGCTCGGCTTCGTGCGCACGCCGGACGAGGCGCCGGTCGCCGAAGCCCGCCAGGACCAGCCATCCGATGCGCGATCCTGATATCGAGTCTGAGGCCCGATCAGCCGCGGACGGCCCGTGGGGACCAGCGGGAGCGGTGGATGGTCAATCTTCCAGGGAGACACCCGGTTGGATGCTACGTCGCGCTCTGCCGCGTGTGGTCGTCTGGCTGGGCAGCCTCGGGTTCTATGCGCTGGCCGTGTTGCTGTCGGTACAGCTGCTGGATCAGGCACGCGGTCTGGAGGAGACCGAGCGGACGCTGGCCGCGCTCAGCTCGCCCGAGGAGATCACCGCGACCCGCGTCGACGAGCTGCTGGCGAGCGTGACCTTCGGTCTGTACAAAGGCAAGAACAATCCCGAGCTGATCGCCCGGCTGTTGGACCAATCGCGTCTGCAGCGGGAGAATCTGGAGAACCTCAGCGTGGCGCTCGGAGCCGCTTGCGTGCTGTTCCTTTCGCTGTGGTTCTTGTACGCGATGCAGGACAAGACCCGTCTGCGCCGCTGGCAGCTGCTGCATCTGCACGGCTGTGCGCTGGTCTGCCTGGGGGTCGGGCTCGCCGCGCCGATGCTGACCATGGTCGCGCATCGCGATCTGCCCTTGCTCGGCGAGGTGGTGCTTCAGTACGACAGCAAGAGCATCCTGACCACGGTCGGCAAGCTGTTCGAGCATGGTAATCAGCTGGTGGCGGCCCTGCTCGGCTTGTTCAGCGTGGCCATCCCGATCCTGAAGCTGCTCGGTGGATTCACGATCCTGGCGCTCGGCGAAGGGCTGATCGCACGCCGGGTGGTGGCCTTCATCAAGCTCATCGGACGCTGGTCCATGACCGACGTCTTCGTGGTCGCCATCTTGCTCGCTTTTCTGGCCGGTGGCGCATCCGATCTGACCCAGGCCAGTCTGGGCGCGGGTCTGTATTTCTTCGCGGCCTACGGTCTGCTGTCGATATTCAGCGGTCACGCGCTGCTCGTTTGGCTGGAGCAACGGGTGCCATTGGTGCAGCCTGCAATGGAACGGACATGACTTCTGGATCTGTTTCGCCATACCACCCGCGGTCATCGGGCGTGGTGCGCGGTTCGTGTCGGCGCACGCTGCCGTGCCTGCTGCTGGCATTGGCCCTCGTGCCGGCCCTGGCCGCGGACGATCCACCGGTGCAGCCACGCGCCGCGGCGACCGCCGGTAGCGAGGCGGCTTCGGGCTCGGTGAGCGCGACGCGTCTGCAGGACTGGCTGCGCGAGCCGCGGCCACCGGTGGTGCTGGACGTGCGTAGCCCGAAGGAGTTTCGTGCCGGGCACATCCGCGGCGCCATCAACATTCCCCACACGGCCATCGGCTCGCGCTCGGGCGAGCTCGCCGACTATGCGGGGCGCGACATCGTGGTCTATTGCGAGACCGGTTTGCGCGCTCGCTACGCGCGCTGGGTGCTGGACCGGCAGGGCTTTACCCGGCTGCACTCCCTGGACGGCCACATCCGTGCCTGGCGGGAACACAAGCTCCCGCTGGTGCCGTGATTTCACCGGTTCGTCCGCCGTCACCGCCGGTCGGTCTCATGACGTGCCCGTCGCGCTCGTTGCGGTCTGATCGCTGAGCACGGCCTCGACCTGACCCAGACCGTCGAACACCGCCAGCAGCCGGTCACCGGCCGAGACCGGGACAAGTCCGGTGCAGGTGCCGGTCGACACGATAGCGCCGCGAGCGAGCCCCAGACCCCGTCCGCTCAGGTGCTCGACCAGCCACATCAACACGTTCATGGGATCGCCGAGGGCGCGCTCGCCCGCGCCCTCGGCCACCATGCGGTCGTTGTGAAACAGACGGCAGACGCAGGCGCGCAGGTCCATCGAGGGGTCCAGCGCCAGATCCGTGCCGGTGATGAGCGCGACGTTCGCACCGCCGTCGGCGGTTACCAGACAGCGCCCGCTACAGCTCAGCCCGGTGTCGAATCGACTGCCGACCAGCTCCATCGCCGGGACCAGGGCATCGATCGCGGCGCGTACCTCGCCGGTCGTGTAGGGCCGGGCCCGCGGCTCCAGGTCACGACCCATCCGGAACGCGAACTCGACCTCTACGCAAACGCCGTGAGCGCGCGCGATAGGCACCACGGCGCCGCTTGCATGGGTGAATCGCTGCGGCAGACGACCGGCACCGGGCTCGTTGGTGCCGAGTCGACGTTGTGCCTGCTCGCTGGTCGAGCCGACCTTCCAACCGCTGCTCCGCGCGTCCAGTCGGGCGCTGGCCGCATCCTGGATGGCATAGGCCTCCCGTAGCGTCGGCTGCTCGTCTGGAGGCGCAATGGTCGTACCGTTCTCTCGCGCCGCCGCGAGCCCGGCCGCGAGTGTCTCGATCCGGGCTGTGCTCATGAGGGGTTCCTGTTGGTCGGCCGGACAAGAAGAAGCCGGCGCGGTGGCCGGCTTCTTCGCTACTGTCTGAACGCTAGCCTCGGCTCAGTTCAGATAGTCGTACTGACCCTTGCTCCAGCGATAGAACACGTAGCCGGGGGCGGTCACGTCGCCCTTGTCGTCGAAACCGATCTTGCCGAGCACGGTCTCGAAGCTGCCGGCTCGTAGCGCCTTGATGACGCTGGCCGGGTCGCTGCTGCCGGCTTCGGTCACGGCTTGTGCCCAGGCCTGGATCGCGCCGTAGG
>JAGRHX010000755.1 GCA_020444775.1 Gammaproteobacteria bacterium | reverse complement strand
CGCGCAAGATGCGCTTCGGGGTGTCCGAAGGCATGGTCCTGGCCGCGGGTCCCGGAGGTGAGGAGATCTTCGTGGTCAGCCCTGATGCGGGGGCCAGACCCGGCATGCAGGTCAAGTGAGGTGACGCGGTCCGGTCCGAACAATCCGGCCGGCCCGGGCACGGCGCGTGCCCGGGTCGACGCCATCGATGCCTGCCTGCCGCAGACCCAGTGCACGCGTTGTGGTTATCCGTCCTGTCGTGACTACGCGCACGCGATGGCGGCCGGCGAGAGCGACATCAATCGCTGCCCGCCAGGGGGCGAGCTCTTGATCGATCGGCTCGCGGCGCTCACCGGCGTTGCCGTCAAAGCGCTCGCCGAGGAGCTCGGAGGCTACCAGCCCCAGCGTGTCGCGGTGATCGACGAGACCTGGTGCATAGGCTGCATGCTGTGTGTGCAGCGCTGCCCAGTAGATGCCATCATCGGCGCGCCCAAGCGTATGCACACGGTGATAGAGAGCTGGTGCACCGGCTGTGAGCTGTGTCTGCCACCCTGTCCGGTGGATTGCATCCAGATGCATACGCCGCGCGGCGGCGCGCTCGATGCGCAAGCCTGGCTGCGTGAGCAGGCGCCTCTGGCGCGTGCCCGTCATCAGCGCCGCTCGGCACGTCTGGCCCGCGAGCAGGTGCAGCGCCGCGCGGCGCAGCGACTGCCGGCGCTGGGCGAGCGGCGGGCTTACGTCGCGCAGGCTGTTGCCCGGGTTCGACAGCGACGGGCACCGCTGGCCGCCGGGCAGATGCGAGTGAGCCTGGCGAGGCCGCCGGGTCTTCGGCGCGAGCCAACGAAACCGGGCCTCGATCGAGCGGACGAGGAATGACCCGCCTGCCCGGCAGGCGCCGTCGATGAACCGTATCAAACGACGCGCGATCTTCGAGCGGCTGCGAGCGGCGAATCCGCGGCCGACCACGGAGCTGAGCTTCGACACGCCGTTTGAGCTGCTGGTCGCGGTGGTATTGTCGGCGCAGGCCACCGACGTCAGCGTCAACAAGGCCACCGAGCGCTTGTTCCCCGTGGCCAACACGCCACAGGCGATGCTCGACCTGGGCGAGGAGGGGCTGCGCCCATTCATTCGTCACATCGGCCTGTTCAACAGCAAGTGCCGGCATGTCATCGAGCTGTGCCGGCAACTGGTGGAGCGACATGCTGGCAAGGTGCCCGAGGATCGTGCTGCTCTGGAAGCCCTGCCGGGTGTCGGTCGCAAGACCGCCAATGTGGTGTTGAATACCGCCTTCGGCCAGCCGACGATCGCGGTCGATACGCATATCTTCAGGGTGTCGAATCGCACGGGAATCGCGCCCGGCAAGACGGTGCGCGAGGTCGAGGACCGACTGCAGCGGGTGGTCGAGGCGGAGTTCAAGCGCGATGCCCATCACTGGCTGATCCTGCACGGACGCTATGTGTGTCTGGCCAGGCGGCCGCGCTGCGCGCAGTGTCCCATCGCCGACCTGTGCGAGTACAAGAGCAAGACGCCGGCGGATTGAGCCACGTCTTCGTGTCACCGGCCCAGGGATTCCTCCCACGGTATCCCCCAGGTATCCCCCAGGGATCGACCAGGGATCGACCA
>JAGRHX010000754.1 GCA_020444775.1 Gammaproteobacteria bacterium | reverse complement strand
ATGTTGCCCTGTAGCGCGACCCGGTCGTCGACCTTTTCGCGGACCTCGCTCAAGCGACTGGTCCAGTCCAGACCGATGCCCTGGCAACCGATGTCCGCGATCGCAGCGGCCCAACCACCACCGCCCTTGGTGAAGACGATGATCGGCACCTGCGGATGGCTCTGCCTCAACGTCTGGACGATCTGCCGCATGTAGTCGAGCGAGCATTCCAGGTAGCGCTCCGGTGACAGGATCCCACCCCACGTGTCGAAAAGCATCAAGGCCTGCGCACCGGCCCGAATCTGCGCATCCAGATAACTGCTGACCGACCGCGCGAGGACGTCCAGCAGCTGATGCATGCGACGGGGGTTGCCGTACATCAGACCCTTGACCCGGCCGAAGGTCTTGCTGCTGCCGCCTTCCACCGCGTAGGTGGCCAGCGTCCAGGGACTGCCGGAGAAGCCAATCAGCGGCACCTTATCGTCGAGCTCGCGACGGATGGTGCGGACCGCGTCCATGACATAGCGAAGTTCCTGCTCCGGGTCGGGAACCCCGAGTCGATCGAAATCGGCGTCGCTGCGAACGGGTCGGCGGAACACCGGACCTTCACCCTCGTGAAACTCCAGGCCCAGACCCATTGCGTCCGGGATCGTGAGGATGTCCGAGAACAGGATCGCCGCATCTAGCGGGAAGCGGCGAAGCGGTTGCAGCGTCACCTCGCAGGCGAGCTCCGGTGTCGTGCACAGTTTCATGAAGCTGCCCGCCTGCTGTCGCACGGCGCGATACTCGGGCAGGTAGCGTCCCGCCTGGCGCATGAGCCAGACCGGTGTGCAGTCGACCGGCTCGCGGCGCAATGCACGAAGCAGGCGGTCGTTGTCGGGTGTTGCTATCGGCGGCATCGCTACTCCTCCTTCCATCTCGTCAGGCCATCACGTCGGGCAAGCAACGAGCTCGGTCATGGGGATATGAGCGGCGGCCGGCCAAAGATGGGCACCCGCCGTCGTTCCGTGTTTCAGGTCAGAGTGCCGGGATTGAACAGGCGCTGGTACTC
The DNA here is from genome assembly GCA_020444775.1 of Gammaproteobacteria bacterium. The sequence continues at coordinate 4,305 of JAGRHX010000754.1, read as the reverse complement.
CGCCAGGGCAAAGCGGTCGGTCATACCGGCGATATAGTCGGCGACGGCCCGCGCATGGCCTGCGGCGCCTGCCTCGTGCTGTAGCCGCGACGCCCGTTCTCGATGTCGGTCCGGTAGCAGCCGCGGCTCTTCGAGCATGGCCGTGAACAACTCACGCACCACGCGTCGGGATTTCTGGGCCATGCGATACACCCGATAGTGATTGTACAGGTGCTCGCGCAGGTACTCCTTCAAGGCGATGTGTCGACCCAACATGCTCGCGCTGAAGCCGATCAAGGCCATCGGATGGGCACGCACGGCCTCCACCGAAGACGGCTGTGCCTGTTCGATGTTCGCCTGACTGGTCTGGATCAGGTCTCTCACCTGCGCGCTGATCATGCGTCTGTTGACCTCGTGGATCAGACGTCTGCGCTCCAGTGTGGGCCATGTGCTGCGGACTTCCTCCAGACATTCCCGGAACAGCTCGCATGCCTGCAGGGCGTCGATGCTGAGCAGTCCGGCACGCAGGCCGTCATCGATATCGTGATTGTTGTACGCGATCTCGTCGGCGAGATTGCACAGTTGCGCCTCGAGACTGGGCTGCCCGCCCTCGAGGAAGCGCCGGCCGAGCTCGCCCAGCGTGCGCGCGTTGCGTTTCGAGCAGTGTTTGAGGATGCCCTCGCGGGCATCAAAGGTCAGATTCAGACCATCAAACGCGGCATAGCGCTGCTCGAGCACGTCGACGATACGCAGTGACTGTAGATTGTGCTCGAAGCCGCCGTGGTCGCGCATGCAGGCATTGAGCGCGTCCTGCCCGGCGTGCCCGAAGGGAGTGTGGCCGAGGTCGTGGGCCAGCGACAGGGTCTCCGCCAGGTCCTCGTTGAGACACAGGATGCGCGCGATGGTGCGCGAAATCTGCGCGACCTCGAGGCTGTGCGTGAGCCGGGTCCGAAACATGTCGCCTTCATGGTTGATGAAGACCTGGGTCTTGTACTCCAGTCGCCTGAAGGCCGACGAGTGAACGACCCGGTCACGGTCGCGTTGAAACTCATTGCGGTGAACAGGTGCCGGCTCGGCATGCAGGCGGCCATGGCTGTTGGCCTCGGTGACTGCATAGGCCGCCAGACAATGGCCCGTGCCGTCCGGCCGACCACCGCGTTGACGCGACGGGAGACTGTGCTTGGCCACGGGATTGCTCAGGGGCCGGCAGCGCCCGCGAGCACGGATTCGAGCAGCTCGGGCTCGACGTCCGAGGCCAGGCTGGCGTGACCGATATCGTCCAACAACACCAGACGCAACCGGCCGTCCAGGACCTTCTTGTCCAGACGCATCAGCTCGAGCAGGCGTGCGGGCTGTAGGCCCGACGGCAGGCGCACCGGCAGATTCATGCGCTCGAAAAGGGTGGTCATACGTTCAACGTCCGCGCGATTGATGCGACCGAGCCTGCAGGAGACCTCCGCTGCCAGCACGCAGCCCGTGGCGACGGCTTCGCCATGCAGCCAGCTGCCATAGCCCAGTGCTGACTCGATGGCATGACCGAAGGTGTGGCCGAGATTCAACAATGCCCGGCCGCCGGTCTCACGTTCGTCGGCGGCAACCACCTCCGCCTTGTTACGGCAGGAAGTGGCAACGGCATGCACCAGGGCCTCTGCCTGGCGCCCAGCGAGCGCGTTGACATTGTTCTCGATCCAGCTGAAGAAAGCCGGGTCGCGAATCAGGCCGTATTTGATGACCTCAGCGAGCCCGGCGCGATACTCGCGATCCGGCAGGGTCGTGAGCGTGTCGGTATCCACGATCACGCCCACCGGCTGATGGAAGGCGCCGATCATGTTCTTTGCAGGGCCGTGATTGACCGCGGTCTTGCCACCTACCGACGAGTCGACCTGAGCCAGCAGGGTGGTCGGAATCTGCACATACGAGACACCGCGCTGATAGCAGGCGGCGGCGAAACCGGCCATGTCTCCGACCACGCCGCCGCCGAGCGCCAGCAAGGTGCAGTCGCGTGAGAAACGCAGCTCGACCAGGCGATCGAAGATCCCCTCCAGGTTGGCAAAGGTCTTGTGCTGCTCGCCATCGGGGAGCAGGTGGGTCTCGACCTGACGGGCTCGGTCGCAGCCGGCCAGGGCCTTGTCGAGCGTCGGCAGATACAACGGGGCGACACTTTCGTTGCTGACCACCAGGACCTGACGGCCGCCCAGCATCGGCTCGAGCAGCGTGCCGTCGCCGAGGATACCGCTACCGATATGGATGGGATAGCTACGCTTGCCCAGGTCTACGCTCAGGCTCTGCATGACGTTTGAGCTCTCGTTCGATCTGTTTGACCACGTGCCGTGCCGAGCGCCGGTCGGTCTTGACGACCAGGTCCGCGACTCGCCGGTAGAGTGGCTCTCGATGCTGCATGAGACTACGCATCCGTGCCGCGGGATCGTCGATCTGCAGCAGTGGCCGGTTGCGGTCCCTGGCGGTGCGCTCCACCAACAGCTCTATGGGGGCGGATAGATAGACGACGAACCCGCAGCGCGAGAGATTCTCGCGATTCTTGACGCTGAGAATGACGCCGCCGCCGGTCGCCAGGACGATGCCGTCCAGCTGTGTCAGCTCGGCCACGATCTCGCGTTCGCGGCGGCGAAAGCCTATCTCGCCCTCGACGTCGAAAATCCACGGAATGTCGGCGCCGGTTCGCTCCTCGATGACATGGTCGCTGTCGATGAAACGCTTCTTCAAGGCACGCGCCAGCTGCCGGCCGACGGTGCTCTTACCAGCACCCATCGGACCGACCAGGAAGATGTTGTTTGGAATGGGCATGTCGGCTGGAGCTGGCGAAAGGGCGCGACGACTACGCTTGTTCACGGCGCTGGGTCACGGCGCTTGTTCACGGCGCTGGGTCACGGCACTGGGTCGGGCCGCTCGGCTACGGCACTCGGCGTCTGGCCGGGTTCGGCTCGTTGTCCATCCGGACAGCATGGCCGGCGTGCTGGCCCGGTCCCGGCGCTCGAGACCGAGGCTCGGCCGAGCGATGTCCAATGAGCCGGAAGATACACGATTGCCGAGCGCAGGTCTGCCGGCGGCCAGGTCACGGTAATCGGCTTGCGACGATCGGCGGGGCTTGGAGCCATGAAATAGAAAAGGTGGCCGGAGGCCACCTTTTCCCAACGTCCAGCTCTTCTTGACGTCTGTGAGCGTAGCGCCGAGCTCAGTTCGAGCTGGTCACGAACTCCTTGAGAATCTTCGGCGTAACGAAGATCAACAGTTCGCTACGGTCGTCGCGGAGCGACTCGCTGCGGAACAAGAAGCCGAAGTAGGGCATGTCACCGAACCACGGCACCTTCTCCACGTCGTTTCGCTTGGTCTGCTCGTAGATTCCACCGAGCACCACGGTGTCACCGTTGTCGACCAGCACCTGGGTGGTCACGGTCCGGGTGTTGATGCTCGGTATACCGGAGAATTCCTGGCCGACCTGGTCCTGGCTGACGTTGAGATCCAGCAGGACCCGGTCGTCAGGCGTGATCTGCGGCGTGACGGTCAGCGACAGCACCGCCTTCTTGAAGGAAGTCGATGTCGCACCGCTGGAAGATGCCTCTTGATAGGGAATCTCGGTACCTTGCTCGATGGTCGCTTCCTGTTGGTTGGAGGTCACGACCCGTGGATTCGACAGAACCTCCCCTCGGCCTTCCATTTGCAAGGCCTGCAATTCCAGCTGCAGCAGGGAATCCGGGATGTCGACGATGGCGAACTCCAAGATTGAAGCCGGTCCACCGATTGGCAGGTCGACGATGAAGTTCTCCTGGTTGCTGGTGTTGAAGGTGGAGGTGCCATCGAAATTGGTGTTGCCCGGCTGGCCACCACCGATGAAAGCCGTGGTGTTGCCTTCCTCGTAGCGACCTCGTCCGATTCGCTTGGAGACCCCGAAGCGCACACCGAGATCGCGGTTGAAGGTGTCGTCGGCGACCACGATCCGCGACTCGATCAGGACCTGTCTGACCGGCACGTCGAGTCGGCTGACCAGACGACGTATCGAATCGATGGCCTCCTGGGTGTCACGTACCAGCAGCGTGTTGGTTCGTGTGTCGACCGAAACGTTGCCGCGATCGGTGAGCAGGGAGTTGCCCTCGGACTTCAGCAGCGAGGCGATCTCGTTGGCCTTCGCATAGTTGACCTGCACGAACTCCGAGCGCAGCGGTGCGAGCTCCTGGATCTGCTTCTGGGCTTCGAGCTCGAGTCGCTCGCGGGCCGCGATCTCGTCGCTGGGCGCGACCAGGATGACGTTGCCGGTCTGGCGCATGGCCAGCCCCTTGGTCTTGAGGATGATGTCGAGCGCCTGATCCC
>JAGRHX010000753.1 GCA_020444775.1 Gammaproteobacteria bacterium | reverse complement strand
CCGGTGCCACGCTCGACCAGTGAGAAGCCGATCCCGACCTTCTTGCCTGGCACCACGCGGCGCGGCGCACGATAGCCGGACTCTTCGGCGGCGACGTCGAGCAGACGCGCGGCAATCGGTGTCTTCCAACGCTTACCCAACGGTGACTCGTCGCCCGCGTGAACCACGTTCTTGAGCCTCAAGTCCAGCGGGTCCATGCCGATCTCTCGCGCCACCAGATCCAGATGCGCTTCGGCGGCGAAGTACGACTGCGGATCGCCCGGCGAGCGCATGGACCCGCACGGCACCTGATTGGTGTACACCACCCGCGAGTCGATACGCGCGTGCGGGATCTTGTAGGGGCCGAGGCAGCGCTGCCCGTAGGTCACATTGGTGCTGGGTCTGAAGGCTCCATAGGCACCGCTGTCGTAGTACAGATCGGCGCTGCGTGCGACCAGGGTGCCATCGCGCTTGACGCCGGTCTTGAAATGCATCACCGCGCCGTGGCGGGGATTACCGGCAATCAGCTCCTCCGTGTAGTCCATGGTCATACGCACGGGGCGGCCGCTGTGTCTGGCCAGCCAGTAGGCCACGTGCGTGTCCATGAAGCCGCCCTTGCCGCCGAAGTCACCGCCGATGGCGCTCGGCTCGATGGTCACCGCGGTGTCCTCCAGACCGATTCCTTCCGCGAGCTGCGTGCGCAGCTGGAAAGGCGCCTTGGAATTCACCCAGACCCGGGCACGCGGCGTGCCGGCCGGGTCCGTTTCGCAGGTCACCACGCAGGCATGCGGCTCTATGTAGCCCTGATGCTGGCGCTGGGTCCTGAAGGTGTGTTCGACGACCACGTCGGCCTCGGCGAAACCCGCCTCGACATCGCCCCTGGACCAGCAGGCGTGGGCGATGTCGTTGCCGGCAGCCCGCTCACAGTCGGCCAGTCCCTGATAGCTCAGCAGATCGGGGTGCAGGACCGGTGCGTCCGGCTGGCGTGCGGCGAGCACGTCGAACACGGCCGGCAGCTCCTCGTAGTCGACGTCGATCAGCGCCAATGCCTCCTCGGCGATCTCCGCGGTGGTGGCGGCCACCGCCGCCACTTTCTGACCCGCGAACAGCACAACGTCTCGGGCCAACGGCGGGAAGTCACGCAGACCGCGGCCGACCCGAACGTCGGGCAGATCCTGCGCGGTCAGCACCGCGTGCACGCCGGGCAGCGCGCGCGCGGCATCGACGTCGATGGAGACGATCCGCGCATGCGGGTAGGGGCTGCGCAGACAGCGGCCCACCAGCATGCCGGGCAGCTTCACGTCCGCTGGATAGAGCGTCGCGCCGCTGACCTTTTTCGGACCCTCGGCGCGTCCGACCGCCTTGCCGATCTGCGAGTAGCTGGTCATCGATTGACTCCTTGGGTGCGCGTCTCGACGTGCGCGGTCAGCGCGCTCGCGAAATCCTGGAGCATGGTCTCGACCCGCTTCTTGATGAGCGGGCGACCGAGCTGACCGATACGCCCGGTCAGCGAGGTGCTCAGGGTCACATCCAGATTGCTGGTGCGTTCCGCCGTGGCCGTGGTGTCGAGCTGCATGGCGAGCTCCGCGGTGAAGCCGCCGCCGGCCTTGCGGTCGTTGGCGCTTGCGACGAAGGCCGCCGACCAGTTGTCCCGATCGCGCCGGATGACCTCGACCGTGCCGTTGAAGGCCAGCCGCACCGGGCCCATCTTCACCCCCAGTCGACCCTCGAAATGATCGGGGTCCACGACCTGTAGCGACTCCACGCCGTCGATGCAGGCGGCGACCTGGTGGACGTCCATGAGGATGTCCCAGAGCGTGTCACGGTCCGCGGGTATGTCGAAAGAGTGTTTGAATTCCACCGCTGGCCACCTCGCTCAGGCGCTCATCCGGCGTCGGCCTGACCCAGCCGCTCCAGCGCCTGGGTCAGCGCACGCCGCGTGAAGACCGCGGCCATCGCCCGCTTGTACTCGGCCGAGCCGCGTGTGTCGGTCATGGGATCGGTATCCCTGGCCGCTGCCTCCGCGGCCGCGCGAAAACGCTCCGTTGACGGCCGCTCGCCAATCAGCAGCGTCTCGGCCGCGGTCGAGCGGATTGGTGTGGAGCCGACGCTGCCGAGCACGATCCTGCAGCCGCTGCAGACGCCGCTTGCGTCGTCCACCTCGATGCTCACCGCCGCCGCGACCGTGGCGTAATCCTCGGCGCTGCGTGGCAGGAACTTCAGATAGGCGGCGGCGCGTGTCCGCTGTTGCGGGATCCGGATCTCGGTGATCAGCTCGTCTGCTTCGAGCGCGGTCTCGTAGTAGTCCTGATAGAGCTCGTCGAGCGGGATCTCGCGACTGCCGTCGTGACTTTCAGCGATCACGCTGGCACCCAGCGCGATGAGCGCCGCTGGCGTGTCCTGATGCGGATCGCCGTGCGCGACCGCGCCGCCCAGGGTGGCCATGGCGCGAACGCGTGGGCTCGCGACCTCGTGCAGGGTCTCGCGCAGCATCGGTAGATGCGTCGCGATCGCCGGGTCGCCCTCTAGGGTCGCGAGTCGGGTGAGGGCGCCGATACGCACGCTCGCGCCGTCCAGTGTCACCGCATCCATGCCGCCGACGCGATGCAGGCTGATCAATCGCTCCGGATAGACCAGGCGCTGCTTCATGAGGTTGAGAAGGCCCGTGCCGCCGGCAATGAGCCTCGCCTCGTCACCATGCTCGTTGAGCAGACCCAGGGCCGCGGACTTGTCCTTGGGGACCAGCAGCTCGAATGCGTTCATGTGTCACCCCGCTCGCCGCTGCGCGCCGCGGCGGCCGCCTTGATCGACTCCCGGATCTTGTAATAACCCGTGCAGCGGCACAGGCTGCCCATCATCCAGTCGGCGATCTGCTCGTCGCTCGGCTGTGGATGCGCATCGAGCAGGGCCCTGGCGGTCAGGACCATGCCAGGTGTGCAGATACCACACTGGAAGCCACCGTTGTCGACGAAGGCCTGTTGCACCGGGTCGAGCCGGCCGTCATCGGCCAGACCCTCGATGGTCACGACCTCGGCGCCGTCGCAACGTGCCGCCAGCTCCAGACAGCTGCTGGTGAGCCGACCGTCGACCAGCACGGTGCACGCGCCACACACACCGACGCCGCAGCCTTCCTTGGTGCCGGTCAGACCCAGATCGTCGCGCAGGCAGTCGAGCAGGAGCCGGCGTGGCTCGACCTCGGCGGTGTGTTCCTGGCCATTCACACGCATTGAGATTTTCATCGGCCGGATCCTTCGTCGTCAGCCTCACATCGGTCAGACGCGCGGCGCGTGGTGGTTGCAGCCGAATTGCTGGCCCACGCGGCTGTATGCACGGGCGTCAGGGCAAGGCCCCGACGCAGCTTGTCTGACCCGTAAGGCCGCGAGCATAGCAGCACGCTCGGCCGTGTTCGAACCGCCGTGGTGACCCGGGACACGGGTAGCCTGCCGGTCGCCGGCGTGTCAATCCGCAACGCTGGCTGGCTGCGGCGGTTCAGCGTCTGCCGGTGATCAGGCTCTGGATACGACTGGTGTAGGCGCGGGTCGCCTGTATGTCCTCGAGCGAGCGCTCCTCGACCAGCGTCGCGCCCGGTGGCCGCGCTTGGAGCACACGGGCCATGGCCGAGTCGGGGTCGCTCATCCGGCTCGACGCGTCCATACGCTCGACGATCCGAGCGCCCTCGGTGACCAGCCAGGCCGCGAACAAGCGGGCCGCGTTCGGGTGCGGTGCCTGCTCGGGTACCAGCAGATGCAGGGGCATCACCGGCACGAAGTCCTCGGCCAGACGGAACGCCTGTGGCTCGCCCGCCCGCTGCGCGCGCTGCACGCTGATGAAGGAGCTGACGCCCAGCCAGGCCTCGCCACTGGTGATGGCGCCGCCGACCGCCGGTGTGCCGCCCTTGAGCACCGGATGGTTGGCGAGCAGACCGCTGACTAGATCCAGCATCGGGGTCTCGCCGATGGCCAGGCCAATCAGATCGAAGGGTGCCGCGCCGAGCGCGTTGATCGCGAAGCGACCACGCCATTTCGGATCCAGCAGCTCGGCAAAGCGACGCGGCGCCTGTGCGGCGTCGACGAAGTGGGTGTTCCACGCCAGCACGTACAGATTGTCGATCCAGACCAGACCGGTGCCGAGTAGCTCGGGCAGCAGGCGCGAGGCGCTCTCGGCGATGCCTGGTAGCTCGTCGCCGAAGGTTTCGACCCAGGGGTATGCTCGGACGAGGCCGCGCTGCGCGAGCTCGGCCAGGTGATCGGCACTGGCGCCGCCGATGAGATCGGCACTGACCCGGCCGGCTGCGGCCTCCATGGTCAAGCGGCTCACCGACCGCAGCGGATGCAGCGCCACCCACTTCCAGCGCAGCTTGACACCAAAGCGCTGCTCGAAGGCCTCGAACAAGGCGCGGTGCACTTCACCGCGGGCGGGCGAGGCCATCCAGATCTCCAGACGGCCCTCATCGCGTGCGGCGGCGTGTAGATCCTCGAAACGCGTCTGGGCGAAGCTCGATTGCATGCACAAGCCCAGACACAGTCCCAGTCCCAGTAAGCGGCGGGTGACCCTGCGTGCTCGAAATCTCATCGTATCGACTCTCCCCGCAGGCCCAGGGCCCGGACCGTCAGCACCAGGCCCATGAGCACGACCACATTCAGGATTGCGAGCGCCGCGGCGCCCGGAATGTCCGGGTGCTCCCACATCAACCACAGCAACGAAGACACCACGATGTTGCCGGTCGACATCAGCATCAGCGGCACGGTCAGGTCACGGGCGCTGTGCGCGACCACCCACAGCCAGCCGTTGAGGAACTGCGGCCACAGCAAGGGCAGCACGATGCGGCGCAGCGTGGTCAGCCACGAGGCGCCGCTGACGATCGCGGCGTTCTCCAGCTCTTCGTGGATCTGCAGCAGCGCCGCGGTCAGGGTACGGGTGCCGAAGGCGATGTAGATGCTGACGTGCGCGAGCACCAGGATCGCAACGCTGCCATACAGCGGCGTGCGCAGATAGAGCATGCCGATGGCCATGGCGATGACGATGTTTGGCACCGCGACCGGGGCGAAGGCCAGCATCTCCAGCCAGCGGGTCCAGCGGCCGCGGCCGCGCACGCAGAACCAGCTCACCAGTCCGGCGAGCAGCATGACGAGGGTCGCGCTGCAAAGCACCAGGATCACGGTGTTGAGCAGGGCCTGCTGGACCAGCGGCGTGGCGAGGACGGCATCGTAGTTGTGCAGGTCTATCGTCGCGAGTGCGCTCAGCGAGGGCGTCTGATAGAAGGGCAGCAAGCTGGTCCAGAGCAGCATGAGCAGTGGCAGGAACATGAGCGCGAAGTAGCCAGCGACCAACGCGGTCAGCGGACCACGCAGACGTCCCAATGACAGCCGCCGCGGCCTGAAGGCCTTGCCGGTGACCACGCGGAACCGCTCACCGGTGCGTACTGCGCGGAAGTAACCGGTCATCAGTGCCATTGCAATAAGCATCAGCACCACGCCCAGGGCGGCGGCCAGACCGTAGCTCGGCAGTCCGTCCTCGGCGCTGGAGAGCACGAATATGCGTGTGCTGAGCACCGGTACCCGTGCGGTCAGGCCGATAGCCAGCGGCACGTCGAAGGCCTGGACCATGACCATGAACAGGTAGATGGCGATCGACAGCAGCCCCGGACTCAGCAACGGCACGGTGATGCGTCGTATCACCGTCAGGCGACTCGCGCCGGAGACGGTGGCCGCGTTCTCGAGCTGTGGATCCATGTTGCGCAGCAGATTGCCGACCATGACGAAGGTGGTCGGCACCAACGACAGCCCGGTGATCGCGATCATCGCCCATATCGAGTAGATGCTGAGCGGACTGTGCTCGAGTCCGAGCAGCGACTGCAACGCGAGATTCAGCGCACCGTTGTTGGGATTGAGCAGCAGGATCCAGCCGAAGGCCATGACCAGCGGCGGCACCGCCATCCACGAGAACATCAGCGTATGGACGAGCGCGCGAAACGGCAGGTCGGTGCGTTCGCACAGCCAGGCGAGCGCGGTCGCGACCGACACCGCGACGATGACGCTGCCCCCTGCGTACCACAAGGTATTACGCACCAGTAGCAGCGTCTCGCTACCGTGAAAGGCGCGGACATAGTTCTGCAGACCCAGTGGCGCGGCGGACAACGGCAGGCTGCCGGCCGGCAGCAGACTGAGGTGGATCAGGACCAGCAACGGGCCGAGCACGAGCACCAGCAGCACCAGGGTGACCAGCTTCGAAGCGGTCCGCGGGGCCAGCGCGTGGTCACGCCGCCCGGCCTCAGCGGGCAAGACCGTTGCCACCTTCGAATGCCTTGTTCGCGTCCGTATCGTCGGCGGTGACGATGCAGCGTTCCAGAATCAGTGCGAGCTGGAGCCGTGCTCCCGCGGCGATCTGCAGACCCGGGTCGAGCCGTGCACGCAGCTCCGTTTGCCCGATCTCTACCAGCACTTCGAGGCTGTTGCCGAGAAAGCTCACGCTCCGCGCCGTGCCGCTCAGCAGTCCCATCGTGTCGGGCAGAGAGCGCGATGCCAAGTGCAAGCGGAAGCCCTCCGGTCGCACGATCAGCTGCACGCGGGCACCGGCCGGCAGGGCACGCGCGGCGATACCCGGCAGCGGCCCGAGCGCGGTCCGCACCACGCACGGCCGGCGCGCGCTGCAGGTTTCGGCCAGGGTTCCAGACAGGCTGTTGCCACCACCGAGGAACTGCGCGACGAAGGCATTGACGGGTTCGAAGTAGACCTCGCGTGGCGTACCCTGCTGAACGATGCGGCCATGGCGCATCACTGCGATGCGATCGGACATCGCCAGCGCCTCGATCTGATCGTGGGTGACATAGACGGTGGTCATGCCGAGTGATTCGGTCAGTCGTCGCACATCGGTGCGCATCTGCTCGCGCAGCTTCGCATCCAGATTGCTCAAGGGCTCGTCGAACAGCAGCAACGGCGGCTCGTGAACCAGGGCTCGCGCGAGCGCGACCCGCTGCTGCTGACCACCGCTGAGGAACGGCGCGGGCCGATCTGCGAAGTCCTCCAGCTGCACCCGTGTCAGGGCACGCATCACGCGGGCTCGCACCTCGCTGGCACTCGGCTTGCCGTGGTGGCCATGGATCAGGGGAAAGGCGACGTTCTCGAAGACGCTCATGTGCGGCCAGATCGCATAGCTCTGGAAGACCATGCCGATGTCACGGTCTTTCGGGGGCGCCTTCGTGAGATCCTTGCCCGCGATGCGGATCGTGCCCTGGTCGGGCAGCTCGAGGCCCGCGATGGTGCGCAGCAAGGTGCTCTTGCCGCAGCCGCTCGGGCCCACGAGCACGACGAGCTGACCGTCCGCGACGTGCAGATCGACGCCCTTGAGGATGAGCGTATCCCCGAACCCCTTTCGGATTCCGCTGAGCCCCAGCTCCGCCACCGCGCGGAAGGGTGCACCGCCTAGCCGCCACGGACAAGAGCGCAACGCACAATTGAGTCACGTTTTTCCATCCGCTGGATTTCATGCACGTTTCCGTCGTCGGATTGCCGGCGGGCAAGCGTTGGAGTACGAGCCGCCGCATGCGGCTCTGCCTCCTCTGCCTGGCGCTCGCCCTCGGCTGTGGTGACAACGGCCCCGGTCCGGCCGGGGATCCGTGCCTCACGAGCGTGGAGTGTGAGGACGGCACGGTCTGTTTTCCGACGCAGCTCCGGGGACGTGAGTGCATGGCGGTCTGCGACCCGAGCACGACCCGCCTCTGCTCGGACGGCAGCGTCTGCCTGCCGTCGACCACGACCGCGGTTTGTTACATGGGCGGAGAACTGGCCGAAGGCTCGGTGTGCGGCTCGAGCGACGCGTGCGCGCCGGGCGCGGTCTGCGTGAACGTCGACGGCGCCGCCGAGTCGACGTGCCGGCGTGCGTGCGACCGACGCACCGCGAACGGCTGCGCGTTGGACCAGGTCTGCGAGCCGGTGGGCGACGAGCCCGC
>JAGRHX010000752.1 GCA_020444775.1 Gammaproteobacteria bacterium | reverse complement strand
GTTCTTGGTCAGGTTCAGGTACTGACTGGTCAGCGGCGGCACGATTACCCGCAGGGCCTGTGGCAGCACGATGAGACGCAGCGTCCAGCCCGGACGCAGCCCGAGGGCACTGGCTGCCTCGTGCTGGCCGCTGCTGACCGCGAGGATCCCGGCGCGCACGATCTCTGCGATGAAGCACGCCGTGTACAGCGACAGCGCCCAGCACAGCGCCACGAACTCGGGTCGTAGCGGTATTCCGCCACTGAAGTTGAAGCCCCGCAGTGCCGGCTGCTCCCAGTCCAGGGGCGTGCCGACGATGAAGAACACCAGTGACGGCAACAGCACGATGAGCGCGGCGTTGACCGGCATCACCGGTAGAATCTGACCGGTCTGGTCCTGACGCCGGCGCGCCCAGCGAGCAAAAGCGAAGGCCAGCGCAATGGCCGCGATCAGGGCATAGACGACATACTCGAAGGCGGGCTCGAACAGCGGTCTGGGCGTGTAGATGCCGCGATTGGTCAGGAACACGCTGTCGCCGACGGCGATCGCGTTGCGGGGTCGGGGCAGGCTGTGGACGATGATGCCGTGCCAGAGCAGGATGTGCACCAGCACCGGCACGTTCCGGCAGAACTCGACGATGCAGTAGGAGATGCGCGACAGAATCCAGTTCTGTGACAGGCGCAGCACCCCCAGGGTGAAGCCCATGAGGGTGGCGAGAACGATGCCGCAGACCGCGACCAGAGCGGTGTTGAGCACCCCGACGATGGTGGCGCGCAGATTCGAAGAGCGCGAATCGTACTCGATCAGCCGTTGGTTGATGTCGTAGCCCGCCGGCGCCTCCAGGAAATCGAAGCCGAAGGTCTTGCCGAGGGCTTCCAGGTTGGCGATGGCGTTGTGCACGAGGTAGGCGGCCAGGGCGAACAACGCCGCCATGACCATGATCTGGACCAGCACGCCACGGATCTGCTCATCGCGCCACAGTGCGCTGAGTGAGCGGGATTCTGACTGCGGTGGGACGGCTACGGACACGGACTCATCTCCGCCGGGCAATGAGATGTCGACGCGCCGTCAGCAGGCGCCGACCGCAACAAGACGTCGGGGTCGACCGGCGCGGCTCGAGTGCCTGGTCGCGGGCCGGCAACGCACGCCACCCGACGAACCGGCCGGAGAACGGCAGCCACGGCGCACACGCATCCAGATGCACGACGATGTCGATTGCGGGACGCACGCGCCGGGCTGCCGTCGATGGGCCGTTCAGGTCCGGCTCATCTCATCGGCGGCGCGTAGAGGATGCCGCCCTTGCTGTACAGCGCGTTGAGGCCGCGCTCGAGGCCGATATTGGTGTTGGGTCCGATGTAACGGTCGAACACCTCGCCATAGTTGCCGACCATCTTGACGATGTTGGCGGCCCAGGTCTTCTCCAGGCCCATCATCCCGCCCAGGTCACCCTCGACCCCGAGCAGACGATTGATCTCGGGGTTCTTGGTGCCCTTCATCATCTCGTCCACGTTGCTCGAGCTGACGCCGTATTCCTCGGCGTTGATCATCGCGTTGAGGGTCCAGCGGACGATGTCGGCCCACTGGTCGTCACCGTGGCGGACCAGCGGTCCGAGCGGCTCTTTCGAGATGATCTCCGGCAGCACCACGTGATCGGCCGCATTCTCGAAGGTCGCCCGGGTGGCGGCGAGGCCGGAGGCATCCGTGGTGTACACGTCGCAGCGGCCGGCCAGATAGTTCTTGCGGGCCTCCTCGTTGGTCTCGATCGGCACCGGCTCGTAGTTCATGCCGTTGATGCGGAAGTAGTCGGCGAGGTTCAGCTCGGTGGT
>JAGRHX010000004.1 GCA_020444775.1 Gammaproteobacteria bacterium | reverse complement strand
CGTTTGGGACTCGTTTGGGACTCGTCTGTCAGACTCGTCTGGTGGTCTGCGGCGCGCCATCTCGTGATTTCGCGCACGCACGGCGCAAGGATCACCGGCCAGCGAGGACCGAGACGCACAGAACCGTATTCGACAGCTGGTCGGATTCCATGAGTGCCCCGGTCTGTGAGGGCCTTGTCCGTGAGGGCCTTGGGATGGGCCTCGGCGGCCACAATCCGCCACGGCGTCCGAAGAGAGGCGCGTAGGGTCCGGGCAAAGGCGCGGACTTGTCAAGCTGCAAAGCTGTATGTGCGACGCCCGGCACAACTTTGGCGTATGGTATGCGGCGATCATGCGCCCGCCCGGCGGGGAGGACGATCAGGGCATGTCGGAACGACTTTCCAATGCGCTATCGGTGCGGTTGGCATCGCGGGCGGATGCGCTGTGCATCGCGCAGATGTCGCGCCTGCACGTCGAGCTCGGGGTTGGCTGGAGCTGGCGACCGGAGCGTGTGTTGCACGCCATTCGTGCCGCAGACTGCGTGGTGCTGGGCGCCTATCCCGCGATCCCAGCCAATCCCCAAGCACGCGGACCCGGGCTCGAGCCGCCTACCGACGCCAGGACCGACGCCAGGACCGACGCCAGCACGCGCGGTGATCCGGTGCCACCTGAGCCGGTCGGCCAGGCAGGCATGCCGAGCGGGCCGGCGAGCCAGCGGGGGCCGGTCGGCTTCGCCATCATGCGCTTCGGTGTCGAGGAGGCACATCTGTTGCTGCTCTGTGTGGCGCCACGGTTTCGCCGCCAGGGGGTGGCCGCTGCCTTGCTGCGCTGGCTGGAGAGCGCGGCGTTGACGGCCGGAGTCTCGATCGTGCGGCTCGAACAGCGCGCCGACAATCCCATCGCGCGCCGCTTCTACACGCAGCAGGGATTTTGCTATGTGCGTCGCCGGCGCGGGTACTACGCCGGGCGCATCGACGCCCTCGAGCTGGCCAAGGATCTGTGGGACCGTACCGTTCCGGACGGACCCTGAAGGACCCGCCCGAACGCAGCGAGCCGAACGCGCCTGAGATGCGGATGCAAACAACTGTCAGAGATGCCCGACCCGGACTCGCAGGACCTGTACGGGCGCGGCGTATGCACGCGTATACTGAGCCGGGACGTCTGTGCCCAGATGCGAGATACGGGTTTGGCCGCAGTGTTGCAGAGTGAGCGTCCGTGGAATTCGATATCAAGCGATTACTGAGCGAGAACGAGGGCGCCAACTACGCGCTGCACGCAGCGCATGTCAACCCGATGTTCGCGAAGGTCCTTCGCACCATCGGATTCGACCGTTGCTATGTGCGCGCCGAGGGGGCCTATCTCTGGGACGAGAAGGGCACCCGCTACCTCGACATGCTGGCCGGCTACGGCGTGTTCAACGTCGGCCGCAATCATCCCTACATCAAGGATGCGTTGTGTCGCTTCATGGCCGAGGATTATCCCAGCCTCGTGCAGATGGAAGCGCCGTTGTTGTCCGGGCTGCTCGCGGCGGAGCTGAAGAAGCGCGTGTCCTACCCGGCGCTGGACAAGGTCTACTTCACCAACTCGGGCACCGAGAGCGTCGAGACCGCCATCAAGTTTGCGCGCTGCGCGACCGGTCGATCGGCGATAGTTTTCGCGCGCAAGGGATTTCACGGACTGACCAATGGATCGCTGGCCATCAACGGTGACCAGGTTTTCCGCACCGGCTTTGGCGATTTGTTGCCCGACTGTCATGCCGTGCCGCTGGGCGATCTGCAGGCCTTGGAACACGCGTTGCGGACGCAGCCGTGCGCGGCCTTCGTGATCGAGCCCATCCAGGGCAAGGGAGTCAACATTCCGCCAGAAGGCTATCTGCGCGAGGCCGCGGATCTGTGTCGCCGTCACGGCACCCTGGTGGTGGCGGACGAGGTCCAGACCGGCATGGGCCGCACCGGCCGCTTCCTGGCTGCCGAGCACGAGCCGGGATTCCAGCCGGACCTGGTGTTACTGTCCAAGGCGCTATCCGGTGGCTTCGTGCCGGTTGGCGCGGTCTTGTGTAGCAACTCGGTCAGCGAGCGTGTGTTCAGCTCCATGGACCGGGCCGTGGTGCATTCCTCGACCTTT
Organism: Gammaproteobacteria bacterium; assembly: GCA_020444775.1. Next base: position 9,190 of record JAGRHX010000004.1, on the reverse strand, counting down.
GGTCAGAACAGCCTGGCGATGGTCGCGGGACTTGCCACCTTGACGCTGATGGACGAGCTGCGACTCACCGAACGGGCCACGCGCCTGGGTGACTATCTGGGCCAGGGTCTGCAGGCCATGCAGCCGCGTTTCGAGTTCCTGCGCGCGGTGCGCTGGCGCGGGCTGATGATCGGTATCGAATTCGGCGAGCCCCGTTCCTTCGGTTTGCGCGGTGCCTGGCGTATCGCGCATGGCATGGACCAGAGCCTGTTTCCGCAGGCCATCACCATCCCGTTGCTCGACGAGCACAAGGTGCTGACCCAGGTTGCCGGTCACCATATAGACGTGATCAAGCTGATCCCACCGCTGGTCGTCAACGAGCAGGATTGTGACTGGTTCCTGGACGCCTTCGAAAAGGTAATGCTCAAGCTGCACCGCTTCCCGGGGCCTGTCTGGGAGGCCTTGAGCAAGATCGGCAAGAACGCCTTGCGCGGCCGTGGACGCGTGGCCAGCGTAGCCGGTAGCGCCTAGGCGTTCGCAGCCGGGCCGCGCACGAGACATCGAGGTGGCGACCGGTACCCCGGACCGCTGGGAGCGGGTGTTGAGCTGGCCGTTGTATCGGCCGCGCGGCTGGCTGATGGCCGGGACGCTGTTGGGGCTGTTGGCGCTGCTGTCGGGCGCGGCGCGGCTCGAGTTCAATTTCGACGAGAACGATCTGTTCTCCGCCGATTCGCCGCTATCCAGAGCGCGTAGCGACTTCTACGCGGCGATGCCTGCGTTCGCCGATCCGATCATCGTGGTCCTGGAACCGGCGACGGGTGCAGCCGATGATGCCGGTTCGCGGCTGTCGGAAACGCCAGATGCGATGCCAGATCCGAAGGCAGATCCGAAGGCAGATCCGAAGGCCGATCCGATGGCCGGCCCCATAGCCGACCCGATGTCCGGATCGAGCGACCTGCTGTGGTACGCGGCCCGGCTGGGCGAGCGCTTGAAGGCCGAGCCTCGGCACTTCGAGGCCGTGTACGGCCCGGTCGACGATGTCTACCTGAGCCGTCACGCGCTGTTGTACCTGACGCCGCAGGCGCGCCAGCAGGTTCTACGAGACATCGAGGCGGCGCAGCCGCTGCTGGGGCGGCTGGCGGCATCGCCGCGGATCGAGACGCTCTTCGAGCTGCTCGCAATGCTGACCTCGCCAGAAGTCGATGAGTTGCCGGTGCCTGTCGAGTCGGTGCAGAGAGCACTGGCCGATGTGCTGCATGGCTGGCTGCATGATGAGCCGGCGGCGCTGGACTGGCGCGCGCTGCTCGCCCATCCATCGACATCTACCGGTGGATCTACCGGGACATCCGCGGATGCCCGGACCATGCCGCTGGTGCTGCTGGTCAGGCCGGTGGTCGATTACAGCTTGCCGGATCCGGCCGGCGCGGCGGTCGAGCGTCTGCACGAGCTGCTCGCCGCGGCACCCTTCGATGGCACCGGGGGCCATGCCGCTGGAGCGGCTGGCAGCGCGCGCCAGCCGCCCGTGATCCGGCTCACCGGCGTGCCGGTCCTGGCCCACGAGGACGGCGCGCATGTGGCTGCGCAAGCGGGTCTCGCGGGACTGGCCTCGGCCGTGCTGGTGGTGTTGGTGCTGATCCGGGCACTGCGCTGCTGGCGGTCGCTGCTGGCGCTGGTGTTCTTCCTGGCGATGACGATCTGTATCACGCTGGGGCTGGCCAGCGTCCTGGTCGGGCACCTGAACGTCATCTCCGTGGCATTCGGCGTGCTGAGCATCGGTCTGGGGGTCGACTTTGCAATTCACCTGACCTTGCGCGCGCAGGAGCGGATCGCGGCCGCCGGCCCACTGGCGGCCGATCGAGGCGAGCGGATCGTCCTGTTGGCATCGGCGGCACGGCAAAGCCTGGTGCCGTTGCTGTTGTGCGCCATGACGACCGCCTGCGCCTTTCTGTCCTACTTGTTCACGCCCTTCACGGCCATGGCCGAGCTCGGGGTGATCACCGCCGGCAGCCTGTTCGCGGCCCTGCTCTGCGCGATGTTGCTGTTGCCACCGGCGCTGCTCACAGCCTCTCGCCACTGGTCGCGGCGCGACCCGACGGCGCCGTTGCTGCGAAACAGCGCGCGCTTGCATGCGGGCCGTCGCCGGGCCGCGCTGGTGGTGCTGTTGTTCGGCGTGCTGACCGTGCTCGCCGCGGTGCTCGCCGTGGGTGTCCGCTTCGACGCCAACCCGCTGCACGTACGTGATGCCCAGGCACCTTCCGTGCAGGTGATGCGGCGTCTGCTCGCAATGGGGGAGGGTGCGACCTGGAACATGAACGTGCTGGTCCAGAGCGAGTCCGAACGCTCGGCTCTGGAGCGGCGCCTGGGTCTGGAGCCGGGCGAGTCGTCGGCCGGGTCGGGGTCCGTGTCATCGTCCACTGGCGCGAAGCGGCAGCCGGTGCTCGCGGTGCGTGGCCCGGAACGCATCGTGCCGGATGACCAGGTGGAAGCACTGGACGCCATCGATGAGACCGCGATGCTGGTGCTGCCGTCGTTGCGACCCCTCGATGCGCAGACGCTGGCGGCCAACCGCCCTGCGCCCGACGCGCTGGCGCGAGCAACGCGCGAGCTGATTGGCACCGTGGAATCGAGGTCTTCCCAGGCATCCTCTGTGGAAAAGTCAAAGGCTGCTGCCGACGGCGAGCTGCGTGGCCTGCTCGTCGAGCTTATTGCGCGACTCGAGCAGGGTAGCGTGCCGACCGCGGACCTGGCGGATCTGCAGGTGCGGCTGCTGGGCGGTTTGGGTCCGCTGCTGGCAGACCTGCGCGAGCTGCTCTCAGCGCGGATGATCCACCCCGACACGCTGCCGGATTCGTTACGCGGGCTGGCGTACTCCAGTGATGGCCGACAACGGCTCGAGATCCTGCCGCGCGAGGACCTCTCGTCCCCGGCCGCCCTGAAGCGTTTCGTCGAGCACGTGCTGGCGGCGGCACCCGATGCATTCGGCGAAGCGGCGGTGATCCGCAGTCTCGGAGAGCTGGTCATCGATTCGCTGCGCACCTCGATGCTGATTGCGGTGCTCGGTGTGCTGATGCTGGTCTGGGTGTTCACGCATAGCGTCCGTGATGCCGGCCTTATCGTGACCCTGACACTGGTTGCCTGCGTGTTTACCCTCGCCGCCTGCAGGCTGTCGGGCGTGGCGCTGAACTTCGCCAATGTGATCGTGCTGCCGCTGCTGCTGGGCATTGGTGTAGATACCGCCATACACCTCGTTCATCGTGCCAGGACCATTCCTGCAATGGGTACAGATAGTAGCGCATCGCTGCTATCGACCAGCACTGCTCGCGCTTCGTTCTATAGCGGAGCAACCACCCTGCTGAGCTTCGGTACGCTGGCGTTTGCCTCGCATCTGGGTCTGGCCTCGCTCGGCATGGTGCTGTGCCTGGGCGTGCTCTGCGTGTTGGCCGTCAACCTCATTCTGCTACCCGCCTTGCTGCATCTGTGGTCCTTGCACCGGGATCGATCGGGACGGGGCCGATACGACCGGGAATAATTCCCGAGAGCGTCGTCATCATGCAGCTGGACGCGGTATCGGGGTGCCTGCACAACCGGCGCATCGTACGCGTGCCGGGCCTGGGTTGTAGGCGGGACGGCAGCGAGCTCTTGTCGGGCAAGACACCGGGCAAGCTGTGAGTCGACTGAACTCAGGAGCGATTCGCACTGGCCAGCACATTCAGAAACGACTACTCTGCGGTCTCCGCCGACTCGGCCTGGGTGGGCTTCGCCAGCGTTGCCGCGGGCGCAATGCCAGGAACGAGCCGGGGTCGAGCGGCAACAAGAAACAGGGGAAGAACGTTGGCCGTGCCTCGGGACGAGGGACGAGCCGGCGTCGGCTGGTCACAAGGTCGTGGCCTGGGCGTACACAGACTCGGCACGCACGGACAGCGTGTCCGGATGACGACGACACGGCCATGGAACGAATTCCCATCCAACAGGTGAGCTCGACCCACCTGTCGTTGGTGGTTGGCCGGAGCTTCGTGCGCTACGGCGCGTGAGTCATCACGTTCGCATCGTTCAACCTGCGCTGTGTACCCCGCGGAGGACCGAAGTCGATTCTCCGTGACTGGCATTTGTGCCCACTTGGCCAGGAAAGAATGATGAGCGTCTCGGCACCCGCTGATGTGCTGCTGGGCCCTGGTCAGCGTCTTCCGCAGACGTCTGACTCCGTTGCCTTCTCGGTCGCGGCAATCGGGCTGAGCGCACGCGACAAGCATACGCTGCAAGCCGTGTTCGCCGTCTCGCAAGGGCGGCGGCCGCGGCTGGAGCCATTCGTGTTCGCCCCCGGGCGTTGCGCCGACCTGTTCGTGGTCAATGCCGACGAGCCCGGTGGCTTGAACGCGTGGCGCGCCTATCGGCGTGCGCATCCCGATCGCGCGCATACGCCGGTGCTGTTCGTCGGGCACAATCGTCCCGCTGATCTGCAGGGGCTGTTCCTGCCACGTCCCCTGATCGTGATGCGCATGCTGGCCCTGCTGGAGCGTGTCGTGGTCGACGTGCTCGGCTACGTGCCAACCCTCGCGATCGACGAGACCGAGGGTGACCAGGTCGCGGGCGAGGCGCGCGCCAACGGTCACGGCGCCGGTATCAGGGCGCTGGTGGTCGACGACAGTCTGCCGGTCCGGGTTCAGCTGAAGCGGGCGCTGGAGGGGATCGCCGAGCGTCTGGATTTCGCCGAGAGCGCGGAGCAGGCACTGACCCTGTTGGCCGACAATCACTATGACATTGCCTTCGTCGACATCGTCCTGCCGGGCCTGGACGGCTACGAGCTGTGTGAGCGTATCAAGCAGGACCCGGACATCGATGAGACCAGCGTGGTCATGTTGACCGGCAACTCCTCGCCGGCGGATCGGATACGCGGCGAGCTGGCCGGTTGCGACACCTACTTGATCAAGCCGGTGCGCAGACGCGTGTTCGAGAATGTCGTCGGCGAGCTGTTGCCCGCGCATCGACGTGGTCGTCTGCGCCCGGCACTACGCGCGCCGGTCGCGAACGCCGCCCGGGTGGAGCTGCCGGCCGATGCCGATGGCATGGGCAGCACGGGTCAGGAGCGGCAAGCGTGAATCCCGACGCCGCATCCGAGCCTCACCGTATGAGCCGAACTGTTGGTCCGCACGCGAGCCAGTCGAGTGACAAAGAAGAAAGTGCTGGTCTGTGATGACTCCGCCACGGACCTGAAGCATCTGTCCGCGATACTGCAATCGGCTGGCTGCGAGGTGTTGTGCGTGCAAAGCGGCGAGCAGGCCATCCTGACCGCGCGCAGCGAGCGACCGGAGATCATCTTCCTCGATATCATCATGCCCGACATGGATGGTTTCGAGGCCTGTAGGATGATCAACGAGGATCCCGAGATCGCACACATCCCGGTTATCTTCGTCAGCAGCAAGGACCAGCTCGCCGACCGGGTCTGGGGGAAGATCCAGGGGGCCCATGACTTCATCGTCAAGCCCTATACGGCCGAGCAGATCCTGGGGCATCTGTAATGCTCGGCGGTATCCACCGCAGATGTCGGTCATGATTGCGGGTGGGGAGCCCACGGATCCTGTCTCCAGCACTAGCGGTGGCGCTGACGTGCGTTCCGGCGATGTGCTGTGGTATCGAATCGAACTGTGTGGCGCGCCGCTGCTGATCGAGGCTGCGTTGGGCTGCGAGCTGGTCGAGGGTGCCAAACCCAGAGCGCTGCCCAATACCCCGGGATGGTTCCTCGGTCTGTTCGGGCTGCGCGGCGATGTGATTCCGGTGTTCGACGTGCAGGCATGGGTGGAAGTGGCAAGCGTCGGGTGTTCGCGGCTTGCTTCCACGAGGACCGATACACAAGCGTCCCGGCTGCTGGTCGTCGGTCGCGAGGAACTGCGCGCGGCTCTGCCCATCGTCGGCTTTCCGGTTCCGGTGCACGAGTCACGGTCGGCGGTCCGGTGCGGTCCTGCCGATCCGGCGGCGCCAAGCTTGGAGCCGGTCGGATCGCTGGAGCCCTACCTCGACCGCGGCCACCCGAGCGCCCTGGCGGTCGGTGTGCCGATCCTGCGTGTCGTCAGTCTGCTCGAGCACCTCAGCGCGCAGCTGTCGAGGTGACTTGCAGTACTCGTGGCTGTCGGTACATGCTCGATACGCCAGGCCCGGGCGTTGCTGCTCGTCGGGACGGGACGGGGCCGGCGCGTTGCCCCGGGGCGGGTTCAGGCTCCGGGGTCCTGCTGAACGAGGAACGTGGTGATGTTCAGGCGGCTCAAGAACGTCTCGGCTGACCCGCCTGTGGAGCCGGGCCGGCGACTCCGCCCCGCCGTGTCGATGGACGGGACCTCGGCCACGCGAGCCGTCGCGAATGGTTCGGGTGTCGCCGAGCGTGAGCGGATCGGCTTCAAGCTGGCCTACAAGCTGGCGCTGGTCTTCCTGGTGGTGGCAGCGGCCCTGACCTGGGTGGCGCTGGAATATCGGCAGCTCAACGCGGAACAGTCACGGGCCCGGGTCAGGGCGCTGGCGGCGGAAGAGTTCGACGAGAACGCAAAGCAAGCCTATGTTGCCTTCTTGGATGCGCGCCGGATCGAGAAGGAGCTGCCTCTGTACCGTATAGCCATCAGCATCGACGAGCACGAGGTCGTCATGCGCGACCTGATCGGCCGACTCGGCACGCTCACCGCCAGCGCGCCAAATCAGCGGGTGCGCGAACGTATCGAGTCGCTCGTTGTGGAGATCGAGCGTTATCAGGCGCTGATGCGTACCTTTGGTGAGCGCTGGATGGACATTGCGGTAGCCGCGGACGGCGGTTTGCTGGTCGCATTACGGAACGCTCGCGTCGACCTGGCGGCACGATTGATGGAAGCCGATCAGCTGTCGACGGCAGACGCTGAGGGCGTCGGGCGTGGCGAGACCAAGGGGTCCGCGGTCATTGGCGCGGTCTGGGGCGCGCTGGACGATGTCCTGCAGCAGTTGCTCATCGACCTGCGCGACGTGCATCTGCATGAGACCGAGTTGCAGCAGGCCATGCGCGAGCGTTCGCGCGCGCTTCGTGCCGCGCTGTCCGTGGCCGGCATCAGCGAGGTTCGGCTGCGTTCCGTGCGGCAGTCGCTCGATCGTGTAGAGACGGTGTTCACCCGGCTGCTGGAGGCGGCGAGCCTGGCACGCTCGGTCGAGTGGCAGATGCTCGAGCAGGTCCAGACCATTGCCCCCGCCTTCGACAATCTACGCAGTCTGGTCGCCGCCGACCGACGTACCGAGACCGGCCGGTTGGAGCACGCGATCGCGCAGAGCACGCATCTGTTCATCGGCGTGCTGGTCTCCGCGGGTATCCTGATCGCGCTGGCGCTGATCGCGCTCGGACTCGGCGTGCTGCGGCCGATCGCGGCTATCAACGCCACGGTGCAGCGGGTTGCCCGTGGCGACTATGCGGCCCGTACCGGATTGCGCTCCAGCGATGAGCTCGGTCGTCTGGGCCGCGGCTTCGACCGCCTGCTCGACGAACGGGTCGCGAGCCTGGCCCGCGCCCAGGAGGACAATACCCGTCTCAACGAATCGGTGATCGCCCTGCTCGAATCGGTGGCAAAGATCAGTCGCAAGGATCTCAGCGTGCGTGTGCCGGTCCGTGAGGACATCACCGGGCCGATCGCCGACTCGCTCAATCTTCTCAATCGGGAGACCTCGAAGGTGCTGGCCGAGGTCACCGGGATCGCTCGCAACCTGGCCGGTACCTCGAGCCGTATCCAGCAGCGGGCCGACGCGGTCAGCCAGCTGGCGAGTCGTGAGAAGCAGTCGGTGGAGCAGACCGCCAGGCGCTTGAGCGACGCGGCCGCCGCGCTGGTCGCCATCGCCAAGCTCGCCCAGGACTGCAACAGTGCCGCGGAGCAGGCGGTGCGCACCACCGAGGCGGCCCAGCTCAGCGTTGCCCAGACCTCGAATGGCATCGATGGTCTGCGTGAGACGATCAATGAGACCAGCAAGCGCATCAAACGGCTGGGCGAGCGTTCACAGGAGATTGGTGAGGTGGTCAACGTGATCCGTGACATCGCCGACCGGACCCACGGGCTGGCGCTGAATGCCAGCATGCAAGCCGCCGCCGCCGGCGAATCCGGGCGTGGTCTGGCCGTGGTCGCCGAGGAGGTCCAGCGTCTGGCGGAGAGCGCGCGTGCTTCGACCACCCAGGTTGCGGCCTTGGTGCACAACATCCAGGCCGAGACCGCCGATGCGGTGTTGACCATGAACGAGGTGGTGTCGCAGGTGGTCAACGGCACGCAGCTCGCCGACCGGGCGGGTCAGGACATGCACAACTCGCGGCGCAGCACCGACGTCTTGACGCGTCTGGTGCAAAGTATCGCGCGGCTGTCCCGTGCCCAGGCCGAAGGTGCACGCGCGCTTGTCGGCGGTGCGCGGGCCATTCGTGAAGGCGCGATCCAGACCAGCGAGCGTCTCAGTGAGCAAGCCGACGAGAGTCAGGCGCTGGTCAGTCAGTCCAGGGCCCTGCTCGAAGCGGTCGGCGAGTTCAAGCTCGCTGAGCCACGGCGGCTGGCGGGACCCGCGCTCGGTTCGGTGCCGAATGCTTCGCCCGACCGGCAACGGGCGGTCTCTGCCTGAGCCGGCGCCGATGATCATGGTGAGCTGACGTGCACCCGTTGCTGGCGACGCTGGACAGACCCGTGCCTGGCGCGAGCGCTGATGCCGGGACGGAGCAAGCGGGCGGCTCTGGTTCAGCGGCCGTGGACACCGGGGTCAGCTCGTCTATCGATGCGGGCGTGCGCGATCGAATCGATGCCCTGGCCCGGCTGGCCGAGGATGCCGCTCAGCTCGACCGCTTTGCACTTGCTGATGTCGCGTTGCTGATGCGCGAGGCCTGCGCTCGCGTCGGGCTCGGCAATGGTGCGGGGCCGCCGGCCGTGACCGCCCAGACGAGCTCGGATGACGGCGAATTCGAGCGCTGGCGGGATGCTCTGCGCCGCTACCTGAGCTGCGGTGACACGGCTGCCGGTGCGCCGGACGGTGTCGTGGCGCTGTCCGGGCGCCTGGACCACAGCATCGCGGATCTGCTCGAGCCCCTGCGCGCGGCAGCCGTGTTGGATGACCAGGAGCAAGGCCTGCTCGCGGACATGCTGCGTGACGAGGCCCGTCGGCTGGCCCGTGAGCCAGCTGATCCAGATGCCGACTGGAGCAAGACCGCGAACGGCGCCCCGGCCGCCTCGGCGTCGCCGCCGGC
>JAGRHX010000751.1 GCA_020444775.1 Gammaproteobacteria bacterium | reverse complement strand
CGTACACCGGCAACAGCTGCTTGCTCAGCACCCGGGTGAGCGGATAGAGCCGGGTACCGCTACCGCCGGCCAGGACGATACCCCGTCGTCGGCTTTGATGACGCCGCATCGATCAGTCTCGCTCGTGACGCCGGACGAGGCCCGAGCACCAGCCGGGCACGGCCTGCCAGGCCCCACGGCAAAGCATCGAGCCGATACTCGAGGACTCACAGCTCAAGTATCCACCACTCGAGCACTCACTCAGGACCTTGCGGCGCATCAGTCGCGCTCCCACGGCTGGCCGGCATCGAACAGGTCGGGCTGATCGGCCAACAGCGGATGCCGAGTGTCTTTGTCGGACAAGACCACTTCCGCCGCGTCCACCGGCCAGGCAATGGCCAAAGCCGGATCGCTCCACAGGATGCCGCGCTCGTGCTCGGGTGAATAGGCCGCGGTGACCTTGTAGAGCACCTCGGTATCCGGGACCAGGGTGAGGAAGCCGTGCGCGAAGCCCTCCGGCACCCAGATCTGATTCCACTTCTGCGCGCTGAGCACCACGCTCACGTGGTGCCCGAAGCTCGGTGAGTCACGACGGATGTCGACCGCGACATCGAGAATCGCGCCACGCGTCACCCGCAGCAGCTTGGCTTGCGCCCGAGGTCGCAGCTGGTAGTGCAGACCACGCAGCACGAAACGTTCAGCCGAATAGGAGTGATTGTCCTGCACAAACGGTCCGAGGATCCCATGCTCTGCGAACACCCCCTGGTTGTAGGTCTCGGAGAAGAAACCGCGTGGATCGCCGTGACGCGCAATGGTCAGGACCTTCACATCGGCGATATCGAGCGAGTGACACTCAAGGATGCTCATGAACAGTGGTCGGATCGGTAGCAGTCGGTTGGCTGGCGAGCCGACCTGAGCCGTGGTCGGTTCGCGCGCATCACCCGACAGGCTGCCATGCTCGGCATTTGATCGTTCGGATGCTGCGTATGGTCGGGCAGTATAGCGGGCCGGCGTGCGTCGCGCGCCCGCCGCCCGCAAGTCCTGCATGGAGACGCCTGTAGCGACGCGGGACGGCGCTCAGCGCTGTGACCGGGCCTGATGCAGCGCCTGGACGTGTCGGGCATCGACCAGCACGGGTGTTTGCCGGCCCACCATGTCGAGCAGCAAACGGACCCGCTCAGCGCTGGTGCTCGCATCGAAGATCGCTTCCACGCCGGCCAGAGCACCGCTCACGATCCGTACCGACTCACCGCGCCTCAGGGGACGTTGCGCAGACCGTTGCGAAGCCATGGGATCCTGGCGGGCCAGCAGCGCGTCGATGAGCGGCTCAGGGACCTGTGCCGGCCGATCGCCGAATCGCACCATGCAGGTCACACCCAGGGTGGAGCGGATCGGACTCCAGTCTTGGTTTCGATCGTCCAGCTGGATGAACAGATAGCGGGGAAACATCGGAGCGACCCGAGGCCGCAGCCGACCGCGATGGCGCTGCTGGCCAAGCACCTGGGGCAGGAAGACACGGTAGGCCTGCCGCTCCAGATGCCGCAAGGCCACCCGCTCCTGCCGGGGCTTGCTGAAGACCAGATACCAACCTTGCACCGTCTGCCCGATCCCTGATGTCCCTCGCCCTGGGATGTCCCTCGCCCTGGGATGTCCCTCGCCCTGGAAGGCGGTGAGGTCGCATCGTCGCAACCTCACCGAATCCTGTCCGGGGCGCGACGCCTGGCGTCGCCGCCCCTTCGACTCCTGCATCGGTGCTTTTTGCCATTCCCGGTCATGGAAGGCAAGTCCGGGGGCGCAGCCACGCAATCAGTGGTGAGGCCCGCGACAGCCGAAGCGCCGTGCGGCTTCGGCGCCCAGCTGGATCGTTGTCGAGCTGGAGACCGATCTGCCGTGCGCTGTCTCAGCGTCCGATGCAGTGGTAGTCGAATCCGGCTTCACGCATGGTCGCTGGCTCATAGACGTTGCGCAGGTCGACGAACACGCGGCCTTGCATGCGGCGCTTGATCTCGTCGAGGTCCAGCCCGCGGTAGGCATTCCACTCGGTGAGCAGGACCAGGCAGTCGACCCCGTCCAGGGTCGCATAGATGTCGTCACAATACTCGATACCCGCCGGCAGCACGTGACGGGCCTCGTCCATGCCCTTCGGATCGTTGGCGCGGATCCGCGCGCCCTTCTCGATGAGCGCGGGCAGGATCGCTACCGACGGCGCATCACGCATGTCGTCGGT
>JAGRHX010000750.1 GCA_020444775.1 Gammaproteobacteria bacterium | reverse complement strand
CAGGTGGTGCTGAGCGCAAGCCGCAGCTATCTGCGTGCCAACGACCAGGCCGAGCTCACGGTACGCAGCAATCCGCTGCTGGTCTCGATCTACCAGCCGAGCTCGCCACCATGAACGCGGCGATCGAAACGCTTCGCGCGGACGGCCTTGCGCCGGAGTGGCAACGTGTGGACGTGCTCTGCCATTGCCTGGCGGCGTCACGTCGCGGCCAGGAGATCGAGCCGCAGCTCATCGAGCGCCTGCAGAGCCTGCAGACCGAGGTGCGTCAGCTGCGCCGTGGTGGCGCTTGGGCCGGCCTCGACGCGCCTGCTCTGGACAGCGCCGATCTGGACGTGCTCGCCTGCATCCTGGCCCCGGAGTTCGAGCCCAGGGTGGGTTGGATGTACCTGGACCTGCAGCCGGGGATTGCTCAGCCCTACCCCTGTCCGGCCCTCATCCAGGAGTTGCTCGCCCTGGAGCCGCACGGCGCGCAGCAGATGCATCTGACGCTGGCGGTCGACGGCACGCTGCGCCAGCGACGCCTGATCCAGGCCACCTCCGAAGGTCCCTATGCGCCGGTCAAGCCGCTGCCGGGCGTGAGCGCGCGTCTGATGGGCCGCTGCATCGAGCAGACCCCTCCGCCGGGCGCGGTGCGCGTCACCCAGCGCGCCGACTGGGACGACCTTGTGCTGCCACCCGAGCGTAAGGCCATGCTCCGCGAGTTCCTGCTGTGGGTGGAGCAACGGCACACGGTGGTGGACGAATGGGGTGGTTCGCCGGTCGGAGGTCCGGTCGCCTTGTTCGCCGGCGCCTCCGGCACCGGCAAGACCATGGCTGCCTCGGTGATCGCGTCCCGCCTCGGCTGGGCACTGTTTCGAGTCGATCTCGGGCGTCTGGTCAGCAAGTACATCGGTGAGACCGAGCAGAATCTCAACGCCCTGTTCGACGCCGCCGACGGCCAGCCGATGGTCCTGCAGTTCGACGAGGCGGACAGCCTGTTCGGCAAGCGTGGCGAGATCAAGGAGGCGCGCGATCGCTACGCCAACATGGAGGTGTCGCATCTGCTCGCCCGGATAGAGGTGCACCGCGGCCCGTGCATCCTCACCAGCAATCTGCGCAAGCATCTGGACCCGGCCTTTGCCCGCCGCTTTCAGCTGGTGGTGGAGTTCCCGCGCCCGGACGCCGCGGCGCGCAGCGAGCTGTGGCGGCGTTTGCTGCCCCCGCGGGCACCGCGCGCGCCCGACGTGCGTCCCGAGTTCCTGGGCAACGCGCTGTCGCTGTCGGGCGGCGGCATCCGCAACGCCGCGCTGCACGCAGCCTATCTGGCCGCCGGAGAATCTCGCCCCATCAGCCTCGACCATGTCGCGCTCGCCGTCTGGCGGGAGCTCGCCAAAGAAGGTCGGGAGATATCCCGGACCGATCTAGGAGGACTCGCATGTCATCTACCGGCCCGATGCTGAGCATCGATCGACTTACCCTCGCGCTGCCCGGCGAGTACGGTACGCGTGCAGCATCTATCGCCCGCTGTCTTGGCGAGGAGCTGTCGCGACGACCGCTGGCAGGCAGCGCCGAGCTGTCGATGCTACGCGTGACGCCTGCGCCGTTGCCCTCGGGTCTGAGCGATCGCCAGGTAGCCTTGCGAATCGCCGACAGCATCCATGCGCGGATCGGCAGCGAGACCCCAGCGGTAGGTAAGCAGGCGACACCACATGACTGACCCCAGGCAGGAGGCAGGACCACCATGCTCAAGGTAAGCAAGGGCGCGCTGGTGGAGTACGCGCTGTCGGTACCGCCGCTGGTGCTGGTCTTCGAGTTCAATCCCAGACAGATCTCGCGCACCCGCACCATCAGGGTCAACACTGGCGATACCGCCGCGACCCGTGGCGGCTATGACTTCGCCCTGCCTACCGAGACGCCGCGCGTCGCCCAGGGGGTGAGCGTCGAGCCCGAGAGCTTCAGCATCGAGATCCTGCTCGATGCCACCGACCGGATGAACGACGGGGCCGCGCTGGCCACGACCCTCGGCATCGAGCCAGAGCTCGATACCTTGCGCAGCATGGTCGAGCCGAAGGCCCAGGGTGCGCTTGGCGTGCAGACCCTGGCGAGCCTCGGGCTCGGCGGGACCCGTGCTTTTCAGCGCGATATGCATGCCTCGGTGCTGCTGTTCGTCTGGGGCAGCCACGTCCTGCCGGTGTTCCTGACCTCGGTGCGGGTCACCGAGACCGCGCACCTGCCCACGTTGGTGCCGTACCGCGCCACGGCGACGTTGGAGATGCGTGTCATCGAGGGCAACAACCCGTTCTACGAGGTCGAGAAGGTCCGTCAGGTGGTCGGCGCCGCCCTCAACACCGGGCAGACCGTGGCCACCGCCATCGAGGGCTTGTTCTGATGCTGGTGCGCAAATCACGTTATCGGGAGACCCCGGGCTTCACACCACCCTCCAGCTTTGCCGGCTTGCGCTGGCGCGATATCGACCAGGCCACGGGTGTGATCGAGCACGTCGTCAAGGCAGGCGACCGGCTCGACCTGCTGGCCCGCTACTACTACAACGACGACCGCTTGTGGTGGCGCATCCTGGATGCCAACCCGGACATCGTGCACGGCGGCAATCTCGTTGCCGAGGTCGGTGAAGGCGAGGTGATCCAGATCCCACGGGCACGGGAGTGAGCATGCTGCTCGATCTACTCAGCGACGCGCGACGTGAGCCGGCGGAGTGCCTGATCAAGGTGGACGGCGAGGAGATCACCGACCTCTACCCGTTCCTCAGCGAGGTGACGGTGGAGGCCAGTCGCGCCGAGGCCACGGTCGCCACGCTGCGCTTCGAAAGCCGCCGCGACGAAGAAGGCGAGTGGGCGGTGCAGGACGCCGGTGTGTTCCGTACCTGGGCCCGGATCAGCATCGAGGCCGCCTTCGGCCAAAGCAGCGAGGAGATCATGCGTGGCTATGTGCGCGAGGTGAACACCGACCATCCGCGCGATGGCAACGCCACGGTCACGGTGGAGTGCCAGGACGAGTCTATAGCGCTGGACCGCCAACATCGTCGCCGGGTCTGGGGTGGCGACGCGCCGACCGATGATGCGGCGATCGTCGGCGAGATCGTCGCCTCGCACGCGCTGTCCCCACATCCCGACAACGCCGATGGTCAGACCGAGCTGGTGCTGAACCAGGACGGCACGGATATCGCGTTCTTGCGCGAGCGTTCCCGGGCCAACGGCTACGAGCTGGTGTTCGCCACCGGCGAGGTCTATTTCGGTCCGTGGCGAGTCGATGCCGAACCGCAAGCGACCATCCTGGTCCAGGCTGGAACCGACACCAACTGCATCAGCTTCTCGACCGCGAGCGACGGTCACCAGCCGGACGCGGTGCTGGTCGAGACCGCCGAGGCCGAAGGTGACGGGGTCAGCGCCCAGACCATCGAGCCGGATCTCCCATTGATGGGACCCGAGTCGGCAGACAGCAGTGGATCCGGACTCGAGGCCTTCACCTGGCGTATGAGCCGTGAGGGTGGCAGCGACCCGGTGGCTCTGGCCGCCGCCGCCCGGCGCCGCGCCAACGAGCTGTCGATGA
>JAGRHX010000749.1 GCA_020444775.1 Gammaproteobacteria bacterium | reverse complement strand
AGGTTGAAGAAGGTCGTCTTGCCGGCGCCGTTTGGCCCGATGATAGCGTGCCGCGTGCCTTCCTCGAGCAGAAAGTTGACGCTGTTGATCGCCTGGAAGCCCGAGAAGTTCTTCGAAAGATTCTTGATTTCCAGCATCGAACTACTTTCGCCCCCCGAGACGGTTACGCACCTTGGCCGCGAGCCCCGCCAGTCCGTCTGGCAAGAACAGGAGAATGATGATCAGGATGGTGCCGAGCACGGTTGGCCAATAGGCCGTGTACTCGTTGGTCAGCCGCTGCAGTATGAAAAGCACTGTCGCCCCGATCATCGGCCCGAAGAACGAGAACATTCCGCCGAGCAGGGTCATGATCAGGACCGTTGCCGACTGCGTCCAGAATGCGCTTTCGACGTAGACACCATGGTGCAGCATGCCAAACAGCGCCCCGGCAACCCCGGCGAAGGCGCCGGCGACAACGAAGGCGATCCACCGCATCAACCGGGTGTTGATGCCGACGAACCCGGCTCGCACCGGGTTCTCCCGGACCGCGAGCAGCGCCCGGCCGAAAGCCGAGTGGCAGACCACCCAGAGCGCGACCACAGACAGGAGCACGATGGCCAGTGTGAAGTAGTAGAACGACGTGCGGTCGTCGATCATCGCTGGCGTCCTGACGCCGACGAAGCCGTCATCGCCACCTGTCACATCGCGCCATTTGAACGCGACCGCCCACACGAACATCGAGAACGCGAGCGTCAGCATGGCGAAATAGATGTCCGTCAGCCGTGTGCAGAAATACGCGACTATCGCCGCGGCCACCGTGGCGAGTAGGAAGGCGCTGACCATCGCCGGCAACAACGGCCATCCGTACGTCGTAAGCAGGATGGCGTTGGTATAGCCCCCGATCGCGAAATAGGCCGCATGGCCGAACGACACGTTGCCCGAATAGCCGATGATGACGTTGAGGCTGAGCGCGAACAGCGCGTAGATCATGATCTCGGTGATGACGTCGATCATATAGCGGGAGCCGACCAGCGGCATCAGCGCCAGAAGCAGAACGATGACACCACATATGATGGCCGTGGTGCGTGACATGGGTTGTGTCATGATCAGTGTCCTCCCGTGATCGGCCGTCCGAACAGGCCCCAGGGCCTGACGAGTAGAACGATCATCAGCAACAGGAAGGCGAACACATCCTGCCAGTTGGGCAGGATCACCGATCCGAAGTTGAACACGATACCGTAGATGAGCGCACCGATGAACGTGCCCCACAGTGATCCGAGACCACCGATGATGACGATCACGAAGCAGTCGACGATGATCGTCGCGTCCATACCCGGCGTCGGACTGTTGAACGGGGCGGACAACGCGCCGCCGATACCGGCCAGGATCGAGCCCAGCACGAACACGCTGGTATAGACGAAAGGTACGTTGATGCCGAGCGCCGCGAGCATCTCACGATCCTGCGTGGCGCCACGGATGACCCGGCCCCAGCGCGTCTTCTCGATGAGATACCATAGCCCGATCGCGATAAGCGGCCCGATGATGCAGAGCACGAGACGATAGGTCGGATAGTAGGTGATGCCGAGATTGGTGGCTCCGTCCATCCCGGGCGGGTAAGAGACACTCAACTGGTCGGTTCCCCAGATCGCCTTGGCAAGGTCGCCGAGAATGAGCACGACCCCGAATGTCAGGAGCAGCTGCATGAGATGCTCCTTGTCGTAGAGGAACTGGAAGAGGCCGCGCTCGATGATGATGGATAAGGCTGCAAGCGCCGCACCGGCCGCCAGCACGCCGACCCAGAAATTCAGCCCCATCTGTTGCGACACGGTGTACATCGTATACGCGCCGAACATGTAGAATGCCCCGTGCGCGAAGTTGATGACGTTGAGCACGCCGAAAATCAGCGACAAACCTGCTGCCAGGATGAACAGGTACATGCCCATCGAGACCGAGTTCAGTAGCTGAATGAAGAAGAAACTGGGGCTCGAAAGCAGCGTGGCAAGACCGGGATTTCCCAACGTATCCCGCACGAATTCTGTGAGCGCTTCCATAGGGCTTGAGCCCCTCCCTTACTGATGGATGACATCTTCCCGATCTCGTCGTCCGGGCCGTAACCGACCGTCGGGCTCCCTACCGGCCCGAACGACAAGTGCTTGTGTGCAGGCACTCCCAAATGGAAATCCAAGTAGGAATGCCCGCATGCGATCAGAGCTTCGCGGGGATGAATGTAACCGGGTCCATGACGCGGTACTTGACGCCCTTCTTCTTGACCATCGGTCCCCAGAACTGTCCGGTATTTGCCTGATGCGTCTTCGGATCGATCGTGCGCGAACCTACAGGCGTGTCGATGGTCAGGCCTTCGAGCGCCTTGATGATCTTGTCCGTGTCGAACGACTTGGCTTTGGTCGCAGCCGTCGCGTAGAACTTGACGCCGATCCAGGCGAGTACCGGCCACATCGCCGTTTCCTTCTTGCCCGAGAGCTTGGCGAGTTTCTCCTGGAAAGCCTTATGAGCCGGAGTTGGACTATGGTACCAGAGCTCGTAGGTGTTGCTCCAGACGTTGTCCGGATAGTCGTTACCCATCTTGCCGGCGATCTCGTGGCTGGCGACTTCGCCACCAGAGACGTAGATCTTGCTCTTGAAGAACCCGAACGGTTTGGCCTGCTGCGCGAAGTTCACGA
>JAGRHX010000748.1:758-3004 GCA_020444775.1 Gammaproteobacteria bacterium | reverse complement strand
AAGCGCCCGCCATCGCGCATGGCCAGGGCATCGATCAACAGCAGCATCCCGCCGACGTCGTCGGGGGCGAGGGCATGTGCGTGCTCGGCCGCGGCGAGGGCCTCGTCGAACTGGCCCAGCGAGAGGGTGGTCCGCCCGAGCACGGTCCAGGCCTCGACGTCGTCCGGCACGGCGACGGTGCGCGCGCGCACCTCGTCGAGCAGCAGTTCGACCGCGTTGCGCGGTTCGGCGACATCGGCACCCGGATGGGTGATGGCGAATTCGGCCAGCCGCGGCGTGCCGAGATGCTGGTAGAGCGGAATGCTGCCCGCCAGCACGGCCACCACGATCACGCCGAGCAGGGCGCGGTTGCCGCGCCGCTGTGGACCTGGCGTGGCACTGGTGGCGCTGAGCACGGCGCGTTCGAGCTCGGCGCGTACCAGCGCGGCGGAGGCCTGGTCGACGTCACCGGCGGCAATGTCGGCCTCGAGTTCGTCGAGGCGGCGCAGGTTGTCAGCGCGGCCCTCGTCGGCGCTTTCTTCGCGACTGCGCCAGGCCGGCAGCAGGGCGAGGAGGGCCGCGACCAGCGCGACGGCGGCGAGCAGGGCGAGGAACATCAGGAGTGGCGCTGGCGTTCGGCGTCGACCAGCGCGGCGAGACGGGCGCGCTCGGCCTCGTCGAGCGGCGGCGCCGCCTCGCGCCCGCCGCGTGCGCGGCGCACGACGATGGCCGCAGCGACCAGCACGAGGATGGCCGGGCCGGTCCACAGCACCACCGTGGTCGCCTTCAGCGGTGGTTCGTAGAGCACGAAATCACCGTAACGCGCGACCATGAACTCACGCACCTCGGCATCGCTCGCACCCGCGGCCAGCATGCGATGGACCTCGTCGCGCAGGTCCTGGGCGAGGTCGGCATGCGAATCGGCCAGCGACTGGTTCTGGCAGACCAGACAGCGCAGCTCGAAGATCAGACGTTGATAGCGCGCCTTCTGCTCGGCATTGTCGAAGTCTCGGGTCTCGAACACGGCCGCGCTGGCGAGCGTGCCGACCAGCAACAGTATCAATGCAAAGCCACCGCCGAAGCGAGTGAGGTTGCCGCGCGCGCGATTGCCATGTCGCCGCTCGCGGCGTGTTCCTCCCCGCCACGCATGCCCGCGCAGGTGCCATGTCCCGATACTCATCCGGAGTTGCCCGACTGGCGATTCAGACGCTCGATCAGCGGTCTCAGCTCACGTTCCCAGATCCGCGGCGTGAGCGGGCCGGTCTGCTTGTAGATCACGGTGCCCTCGGCATCGACCAGGAAGGTCTCGGGCAAGCCATAGACGCCCAGATCCAGGCCCAATCGTCCGCTTTGATCGAAGCCGCTCTGCCGGTACGGATCGCCGTGTCGTCGCAGCCAGTCCAACGCCGCGGGCCGTTCGTCCTTGTAGTTCATGCCGATCAGGGTCACGCCCGGCTCACGCGCAACCTCGATCAGCAACGGATGCTCTTCACGGCAGCCCACACACCAGGTCGCCCAGAAGTTGATGAGCGTTATCTTGCCGAGCAGATCGGCGCGTGCGATCCGCGTCTGCGGATGGCTCAGTGTCTCGAGCGAGAACTCCGGCACGGGCTTGCCGATGAGTGGTGAGGGCACCTCGCGCGGGTCACGGGTCAGGCCGACCAGGAACACCACCACGACCACCGCGAAGATGCCCAGTGGCGCATAGCGCATCATCTAGCCGGCCTCCCCAGCACGTCTGTTCAGGACCGATGCGGCCACACCCAGTGGCAGTGCGTCCGTGCCGCCGGGCCGACCGATAGCTTCGCGAGCGCTGGCCGGGAGGCGCAGCCTGTAGCGGCGGTCGCTGGCCGCGACCAGCCCGCCGAGTGCCATGAGCAGACCACCGAGCCAGATCCAGCGCACGTACGGCTTGTGGTAGAGGCGTAGCGACCAGGCTTCCTCGCCCAGCGATTCGCCCAGGGCCACGTACAGGTCGCGGGTCAGACTGGCATCGATGGCAGCCTCGGTCATCGGTTGCGACGGTGCGGAGTAGAAGCGCTTTTGCGGGTACAGCACGGCGATGGTCCGGTCGTCCTCGAGCACCCGCACCTGGCCCTGCTGGGCACGATAGTTGGGACCGCTGACCTCTTCCACACCCTCGAATCGGAACGCATAGTCGTCCACTGGCTGTTGCTGTCCCGGTTTCAGCGCGACATCCGTCTCGATGCTGGTGATGCTGGTGATGGTCACGCCGGCGACGAACACGGCCATGCCCAGATGCGCCA
>JAGRHX010000748.1:0-684 GCA_020444775.1 Gammaproteobacteria bacterium | reverse complement strand
CCCAGGCTGGCGATCAGGATCCAGCTCGCGAAGCCGATGCCTGCGATCAGCATCGGCTCGTCCAGCACGCCGCCACCGGGCACCCGTATGCCCTGCAACCACAGCGCGGTCAGCAACGCGCTCAGCGCCAGCCAGAGCAGATAGGGCCGTGCGCGGCGCCGCAGCGTGTCGCGCTTCCAACGCGTCACCGGCGCCATCCCG
The DNA here is from genome assembly GCA_020444775.1 of Gammaproteobacteria bacterium. The sequence continues at coordinate 483 of JAGRHX010000748.1, read as the reverse complement.
ATCAGCACCAGCAGCGCGCTGGTCAGCGCCACGAAGACCCGGTCGAAGTACGGCGGGCCAACCGAGTACTTGCCGATCTGCAGGAAATCGGCGGCGATCGGAAACAGCGTGCCGAGCAGCACCGAGGCCGAGGTCACCACCAGCAGCACGTTGTTGACCAGCAGCAAGGTCTCTCGCGAGTAGGGCTCGAAGCTGGCCGAGTCGCGCAGCACGTGACCACGCAGCGCAAACAGCAGCAGCGCGCAACCGACCACCAGGCTCAAGAAGGCGAGAATGAAGTAGCCACGCTCCGGGTCGGTGGCGAAGGCGTGCACCGAGACCAGTACCCCTGACCTGACCAGGAAGGTACCGAGCAGGCTCAGCGCGAAGCCGATCAACGCAAGCAAGGCGGTCCAGGCGCGGAACGCGCCGCGCTGCTCGGTGACAGCCAGTGAATGCAGTAGCGCGGTAGCCACCAACCAGGGCATGAAGGAGGCGTTCTCT
>JAGRHX010000747.1 GCA_020444775.1 Gammaproteobacteria bacterium | reverse complement strand
GCTGGCATCTGCATCGATGGCCGCCTCGGCTTCTGGAGAGGTGGGAAACTGTGTCTTGAGTCGTCGGGCATAGTCTGCTGAGGCGGCGTTGTCGCCGAGTGCCTTCTCGATACGCATGCCGAGCAGCAGCGCGCGTGGATCCTCCCGACCGGTAGCGAGGTAACGCTCGAGGAAGGCCCGCGCGTTCAGATAGCGACCGTCGTCGTAGCTGGCCTGGGTCATGCCGATCAGGGCCGCCGGGATCTGTCCGTTGCGTTGCAGCGCGGCCTTGAAGTACTCCTCGGCCTTGTCGCCGCGACCGGCACGCTCGGCGCACAGGCCGGCGTTGGTATAGGCGATCTCGGGCTTCTCGTACAGCGAGTTCTTGAGCGCCAGCAGGTTGTGCCACTCACCTTCGTCGAAGCGGTCCGTGCGGCACAGGAAGCTGCCCAGATTGGTCTGTGCCGCCGAGTTCAATGGGTCCAGCTCGACCGCGCGCCGATATGAGGCCTCGGCCTTCTCCGGCTGCTCCAGGCGCTCCTGCAACAGGCCCATGACGAAATGCGCGGTGGCGTAGTGCGGATCGAGCTCGAGCGCGCGACTCAGGCGCTTCCAGGCCAGATCCAGCTGGCCACGGCTGAGATAGCCGATGCCGAGCTCGGTCTGGACCTCGGCGAGCTTGCTCGTGGAGCCGGTCGAGGAGGCCGCAACCGGTGAGTCCTGATCGAGAGTGGCGCAGCCTGAAAGGGACAGGGTGAGGAGCCAGGTCAGCCCGACCAGCCATGAACGAGCGGCCTGCCGGAACAGGTCGACACCCGCACGGGCGGCGTGCTGCACAGCTGTAGATGGTGAACGTGGTAGCACGGGCATCAGCGCTAGTCAGCCGTTGAGAAGTTCACAAGATCATCCCGCAATTAACTGATCTGTCAAGATTTTCGAGTGCAACACAGAGCCCGGCGCAAACCCTGTTGAATCCTCCGCAAGCGCGGCTTGTGGCTGCGGAGAACTCGCCGGGGCTCAGCTGCCGTGCCCGGTGGACGGGCCGGCAAGGGCTTGCGCGTCGGTGTCGGCCCGCGTCGATTCGAGCCCGCGCTGGCGTGCCACCCGGGCGCTCCTCGGCGTCACACGACCGGCCAGCTGCCCGCAGGCGGCATCGATGTCGTCACCGCGTGTCTTGCGGGTGATGGTCATGATGCCGGCGCGAATCAGGACCTGGCGGAACGCATCGATTCGTTCTGGCGACGAACGTTCGTATTCGCTACCTGGGAAGGGATTGAACGGAATGAGATTGACCTTGGCCGGTACCTCGCGCAGCAGCTTCACCAGGGCCCGGGCGTGCGCGGTGCTGTCGTTCACGCCGTTCAGCATCACATACTCGAAGGTGATGGTCTGTTTCGGGTCGTACGCGGCGTAGTGCCGGCACGCTTCCATGAGCTGGGCGATGCGGTAGCTCTTGTTGATCGGCACGAGTCGGTCGCGCAACTCGTCGTCCGGTGCATGCAGGGATACCGCCAGCGCCACCGGGACCCGTTCGGCGAGTGGCTTGAGCATCGGCACCATGCCAGCCGTGCTCAAAGTGACCCGCCGTCGACTCAGGCCATAGGCACAATCGTCGAGCAGCAGCTCGAGGACCGGGGCCACGTTGTCGAAGTTGAGCAGGGG
>JAGRHX010000746.1 GCA_020444775.1 Gammaproteobacteria bacterium | reverse complement strand
CACGTGCATTCCCTGCATGCCTATTTCATTCTCGGTGGCGATCCCGGTGAGCCGGTGCGTTATGAGGTCGCGCGACTGCGCAACGGCCGCTCCTTCACCACCCGTGAGGTCACCGCGCGGCAGAGCGGTGGCGCCATCCTCACCCTGATCTGCTCGTTCCAGGCCGAGGAGGAGGGTGCAGAGATCCAGTCGGCCAGCTTTCCGAGCGACGTGCCACCACCGGATCCAGCGCGTATCGAGCAGGACGCCGGCGTCGAGCGCGTCGATGTGGCGCTGGACGCCTCGCCACCGCGCTCGCGCGCCTGGGTGCGCTATCCGTACCCGCTAGGCGACGATCCGCGACTGCACGCCTGCGCACTCGCCTACCTCGCCGACACCAACCCGATGACCGCGATCCGCGCCGGTCATCCGCGGGGCGGGATGGGTGACGATGCCTCCAGACGCGTGTTCATGAGCGCGAGCCTGGACCACGCGATGTGGTTCCACCGCCCGCTGCGTTGCGACCAATGGCTGCTCCTGGACATGGACGGTCATGGCATCATCGACAATCGCGGCCTGGCGACCGGACTCGCGTTCAGCACCGACGGCACGCACGTCGCGACCATCGCCCAGGAAGGCTTGCTCAGACTGCTGCGTAACCCCGATCCGAGCTGAGCCAGACGACGTTGCGTTGGTCTCGGCGATCCGCGAACCATGACCTGAACCATTACCCACAGGAGAGCGCCCGATGCGCCTGCGTATCTACGAGAACTTCAGGGTACCGTCGTATGCACCGTGCTATCTGGCGCACGCCCTGGGGCTGTTCGAGCGCGAGGGACTCGATGTCGAGATCCGCGTCTCACCCGATCCGGTGGAGACCGCCGAGGGCCTGCTCGCCGGTCGGGTCGACGTCTCCTGGGGCGGACCGATGCGGGTCATGCTGCACCACGACCGTGACCCGGATTGCCCGCTGGTGTGCTTTTGCAAGGTGGTCGGTCCGGAGCCGTTCGTGCTGGTCGGAAAGCCACGCGCGCAGGCCTTCGATCTGACCCAGCTCGCGGGGTTGAAGCTCGGCGCGGTCAGCGAGGTGCCGACCCCCTGGCAACTGCTGCAGGAGGACCTGCGGCGCGTCGGTCTGGACCCGGACGGCATAGAGCGCGGTCCGGGGCGGAGCATGGCCGACAACATCGAGGCCATGCTCGCCGGTGACATCGACGTGGCCCAGGTCATGGAACCCTACATCGACCTCGCCCTGCAGCGCGGCGCGAGCCTGTGGCACGCGTTCGCGCAGCGTGGTGACGTGGCCTTCACCAGCTTCTACACCACGCGTGACTTCGCCGCCGCCAACGCGCAGGCCTGCCAGCGCCTCTCGCGGGCGGTGCGGTCGGCGCTGCAGACCATCAACACCGCGCCGGTCGGCGAGCTCGCCGCTCAGCTCGCCGGGCATTTCCCCGACCATGAGCAGACGGCGATCGAACGCATGCTGCAGCGCTACCGAGACCTGTCGGTGTGGCCTACCGATACCCGGATCGGCGCACCGTCCTTCGTACGCCTGAAGCTCGCCCTGCTCTCGGGTGGCTTCATCAGCCGCGACGTGGCCTTTGCCCGCGCCGTCGACGACTCGCTGTCGGCTTGAGATTCAGATCCAGTAGTCTTGGTGGGCCTTGATCCACTCGACGTAGTCATTGACCGACGGCTCGATATCGCTACCAAGGCTGTAGCCGATATCGATGCGCAAGCGTCGCGATGACATCGGCAACCGGTCCTCGTCGCCGTGCAAGACGATGTTGGACGCTTCACCGGGTTCCGCCAGACGCGCGCTGAATCCCGGGAAATGTCCGGCCAGCACCTGCATCAGATCCAGCAGCGAGCAGGTGCGCTCGGCACTGATGTTGTACAGGTCGAAACGATGCTCGCGCACGTTCATCAAGGCGACCAGTGCGTCGGCCACGTCACGGCTGTAGGTCCAGTCCTTGCTGTCCAGACGCGGCACGATCGCGGTCTCACCACGTAGCGCGAGCTGCGCCGCCTGCATCGGTCCGCTCAACGTGTCGCGGCGACCGCTGTCCAGTTCCCACGGGCCGAAGATCGTCGACAAGCGCACGCTGAACGCGTCCATGCCGCTGAGCGCGGCATAACGCCTGCACACGCCTTCGCTTGCGAACTTGCTGACGCTGTACAACGACGAGGGCAACGGTCGGGTCCGGTCCTCGTCCAGCGGACCGCTGGCCCCGAACGACGCGAGACCCCCGTTGCCATAGGCCGATCCGGAGCTGATGTTGATGAGCCGGCTGACCCCGGTGCTGGCGGCGCTCTTGAGCACGTGCGCCAATCCCAGCACGTTGACGGCCATCACCTGTTCGGGATGCTCGCGTTCGCGTTGCGCGCCCGAGGTAACGGCCGCGCCGTAGAAGACCCGATCGATGGGATGGCTGGCAAAGACCTGACGCACCTCTACCGCCGAGGTGACGTCGGTCTGGACGAAGTGCCACCGGCCCGGCAGCCGGTCGAAGGCTGCGGCAGCCGCGGGTCGGGGTGGTGACCGATCCATCAACACCACCGTGTGGCCGTCGCGCAGCAGACGCTCGGCTAGATTGAGTCCGATGAAGCCGGTGCCGCCGGCAATCAATACCGTCATCGCGAAATGCTCAGCCGATGAACTTCCAATAGGTGTCCTTCTTCACCACCTGCCCGTCGATGAAGGTCCAGACATCGCAGCCGAGCAGCTGAAGCGGCGGGCTACCGTCGTTCGGCGTGCCGCGCACGGTCCACTCGGAGCAGGCCTTGCGTCCGTCGCTGGCGACGAAGTGCGACATGTCCTCCCAACGCATGTCCGGAATCACCTTGTAGCGGGCGCTCAGGACCTCGGCGATCGCGGCCTTGCCACGTAAGCGTCGTGCCTGCAAGGGTTCGGGTCCACGCGCCATAAGCCACTCGCATTCATCGCTGAAGTAGCTGAGGATTCCTGGGACATCATGACGATTGAAGGCGTCCTGGATGGCATCGAGCAACTCGATGGTTACTTCTCGCGACTCGCTCACGTGGCTATTCTCCCCAAGGCAGTCGGCGTCGGTCGGCACCGGCGACCGCGCATACCGAAGACAGGGTTCTGGGAACGTGCCCGGACTACGGCGCACGCCCCCACCTCGTGCTGAGGATTGGCGATACGACCGGCCAGCGTCAAGTCGCGTGCCGCTCGTGGGACAGCACCGGCACGCAGAGCCGGATATATCGACCCGGAACAGAATCGACCCGAGGGGAATGCAATGGCAGATCCAACGAATGAATCCACCACGCTGGAGGTGAAGAATCCCGTCCTCGAGCGGATGCGCGCCGACCAGGCCGCGCTCGGCCTGTTGGTACGGCTGGGGCGTTCCGGCGAGATTGCCCGCATTGCCAAGGCCAGCGGTCACGACTTCCTGTTCATGGACGTGCAACACGCGATATTCGACGTCGAGACCATCGCCCACATTGCCAGCACCGCGGTGGCGATTGGAGTCGCGCCGTTGGTGCGTGTGCGTGGTGTGCACGACCCGGATGTCTCCCTGCTGCTCGACAACGGCGTCACTGGCATCGTCTTTCCGGACGTGAACACTGCAGCGGATGCCCGCAAGGCGGTTGATACCTGCCGCTTCGCGCCGCTCGGCAAGCGCTCGGTGGGCGCGAGCTTTCCGCAGTTCGAAGGACGCACCGTGCCGGTCGCCGAAGCCACCAGGATCATCAATGCCAGCACCGTGGTGGTTTGCATGATCGAGACCGTCGAGGGCCTGGCCAATCTGGACGAGATCGCCGCG
>JAGRHX010000745.1 GCA_020444775.1 Gammaproteobacteria bacterium | reverse complement strand
TCTCGGAGTTCGGGTAGCTGAAGTCGGTCTTGGGATTCGTCGCGTCTTGCACCGCGATATTGGGCGCGATGTCGCCTTCGCCAACCTCGACCATCGCCGCGCGCACCGCGGACTCGGTGCGCCAGATGTAGCGCGCGGCCTCGGCCTGGGGCTTCTCGCCCCACCAGTCATCGTTGCGAGCGACGACGATGTACTGACCCGGCTTCCACTCGACGAACTTGTACGCGCCGGTGCCGATGGGCGCATTGGTCGCCTTGTCCATCGGTGTGTTGGGCGAGGAGAGCATCAACGAGCCCATGTAGGTGGGCAGGATCGGTACGGGCTTGTCGGTCTTCAGCTCGAGCGTCAGCTCGTCGACCGGATGGCCCTTGACCTTGAGCGTCCCGAAGAACTTCTGGCGCGTCTCGCAGTCGAGCTCCGTGTCGAGCGTGCGCGAGATGGCCTTCGTCGCGGTCTCGGCGTTGAATGGCGCGCCGTCGTGGAACTTGACGCCCGGGCGCAGCTCGAACCGCCAGGTCAGATCGTCCACTCGCTCCCACGAGACCGCCAAGCGCGGCTTGAGCGAGCCATCGCTCGGATCGATCTCCGTGAGTCCTTCCACGATGTTGTTGCGCACCACCCGCCCGGTCGCCGAGGTGTTGCCGTTGCAGCCGTCGAGCGTGCTCGGCTCCTCCGCGAGAACGACAATGATGGTTTTGCTATCGCTCTGCGCGCGCGCCGTGTCGGCGACGAGCGCCGAGACCGACAGTGCGAGCGCCGCTGTGGCGAGGAGCACTCGGCGCCGGGTGCAAGCGAGCGCTCGAGGCAGTGTGGCCATGGTGAGTTGCATCTCGTGAATCTCCTCCGATATCCGCGGACGTGGCTTGCCTTTATTCTTCGCGCCGATGCCTCATGTTGGTACAACGCCGACGACCGGTCAACGCCAGTCGCGGCGGCGCAAGGGCTGCTCGCTCGGCGCTCGCGCGGCATTCAACCCCACCTCAGGCTCGGCAGCCAGGTGACGATCCCGCAATCCGAGTAGCTTGGCCATGCACTTCATCTTTCTTGACGAGTCTGGATTTTCAAAGGTACGCGGCTCATAAACGGCAGGTTGCTGTCCGGCCGAACGTGTGGAACATAGCAGCAGGGTAATGTCCTCGCGCGCGGGGACCACCGCGCGGATCTATTGCAGGTCAGTGTGTTCCTGAACGATCCGATACGCCAGTAGCGACTCGATCTCATCGACAGTGGTTGCTCGCGGCAGCTGGGTGAATACGCGGCGCAGATAGCCGTACGGCTCGAGTCCAATGGCGCGAGTGGTCACGATCAGTGAATACAAGCTCGCGCTGGCACAGCGGCCGAACCCTCTCCCTTGCGATGCGCTTTGATCATGTAGGTCTGCTCGCGGTTGTGGGGCTGGACCGTCGCGGGTCGGCGCAGCTACGACATCTCCCGAACATTGCTTCGGGACACGCAAATGCGCAGTGACGTCCGCGATATGCCGCGCACCACTACGGATGGCTTCGAGCTCTACAAGCCGGTCTCCACCAGCAGCTCACCGTCACGTGCAATCAGCTCGCCGCGCTTGAAGACCATCTGGCGCGGTGGATGCGCGGCGACCGCCTCCGCCTGCGTTCGCGCATCCAGCAGCACGAGATCCGCCGCGCAGCCGGGCGCAAGGCCGTAGCCCTCCACCCCCATGATGTCCGCGCCGTGGCTGGTCGCCATGCGCAGAGCGAGCTCGAGGCCAGGGTCATCGCGAAACCCATTGACATAGGCGACGAGGTACGCGCGCTCGAGCATGTCGACGCCGTTCAAAGGTCCCCACGTGTCGCGCACTCCGTCGGTGCCGCTGAATACCGTGATGCCGGCCGCATCGAGCACCCGTGCCTGGGGGCAAGGCGTGCCGCCACCCGGGCCGTGGCTCATGATGGCGATACGCGCCTCGCGCAGACGCTCGAGCAGCGCGTTCAAGCGCCTCTCGGGGACACTGCCCAAGCAGAACGCATGGCTGATGACCACGCGACCCTGCATGCCGAGCGCAAGCGTGCGCTCGACCAGCATGTCGATCGTCACCGCACCCATCTCGCCGGCATCGTGCAGATGGATATCGATGTCGCGCCCATGACGATCGGCGATACCGAAGATGGCGTCGAGCTGCCCGCGCGGATCGCGATCGATGCTTATCGGGTCGATACCACCGACGATCTCCGCCCCTTCGCGTGCCGCCTGCTCTAGCAGGGCAACGGTGCCCTCCGCGCACATCACGCCGGTTTGCGGGAACGCGACAATCTGCATATCCACCCAGCGCGCGTACGCCTGGCGGGTTTCCATCACCGCGTGGAAGTGGCTGAGCCCGATGTCGGGACCGATGTCCACATGCGTGCGCACGTGGGTGGTGCCGGTTGCCATCATCGCGTGCAGCAGCCGCGCGCTCTGTGTCGCCGGGGATAGCCCGAGCTCGGCGAGCACGCGGCGCTCGTTGGCGATCTTCTCGACGACGGACGGCCCAGCCTGATGCGGATGCCACGCCGTGCCCCAGAGGGTCTTGTCGATGTGCGCGTGCGCATTGACCAGCCCGGGCAGCGCCAGCATGCCGCCGCCGTCGATGACGGTCGTGCTGCTCGCGACCGCCAGCGATGGGCCCACCGCGTCGATGCGCCCATCGCGCAAGCGCATGTCCACCACGCTCGCCCCGTACGGGCGGACATCGTGCAATAAGATCTCGCTCATGTGTTCTCGACCCGCGCAAGTTGCCAATCGAGCAGGCCCGCGCCGCCTCCGACCGTGTGCCCGTCGCAGCGTCGCCGCCCGCGCCCGCCTTCCGAGGTGTTCATGAGCGTCCGTGCGTCACGCCCCAGTCGGGAACCCTAGCATGCCTACGGAGCGCCACGCCTGCCTCGTCCGCGCTAGCTGAACGTTTGCCCCGAGATCGCCGGGTGGTAGATCGGCTGAATCACGTTGCCAGCCGGGTCGGCAACGTGGAAGCTGCGGGCCCCGTCGGCATGATCGTGAGGCTTGTCGAGCACCTTGGCACCGATTTCCGTGAGATAGGTGAACCAGGCTTCCAGCTCGTCCTTGGTGCGCACGATGAAGCCGAAATGGTCGAAGCAGCTCTTGCCCTCTGTTGGGCTCTTGGCCCGTGCCAGCGATAGATTGTCGTTGCCGCAGGTGAGATACACGAGGTTCTCGCTCGCGCGGTTCAAAAGCTCCATCCCCATGACCTCGGTATAGAATTTCTCGCACTCTTCAAGGTTGGGGACGACGAAGGCGACATGGCGGATGCCGCTGAAGGACGGCGGGCGTCGAGTCATCGCGTGTGCTCCTGTTGCGGTCAGCGCAGCGCCAAGCGTAGGCGAAGCGGGCCCTGTGTTGAAGAGCCTGTGTTGAAGAGCTCTCGATGCGCGGCCAGTCCCGATGCGCGATAGGCTTCGCGCTGGAAGGCGGAAGAGGGCGGAGAGATTCTGGCGCCTTGAAGGAGCATCTACGCGCCGCCGACGGTCAAACAGCATCTGGCGGCCATTCGCATGCTGTTCGACTGGCTCATCACTGGGCAAGTCGTCGCCTCGAACCCCGCGAGCGCGGTGCGGGGCCCCAAGCATGTGGTTAGCAAGGGCAAGACGCCGGTGCTGAGCGCCGAGGCGACGCGTACGTTGCTCGATAGCCTACCGACCGACACCGAGCTCGGGCTACGCGACCGTGCCTTGATTGCGCTGCTGGTCTATACCTTCGCGCGGATCGGCGCGACGGTTGCGATGAACGTGCAGGATGTGTTCACACAGCAGGGTCGGCTCTGGGTGCGGTTGCACGAGAAAGGCGGCAAGGAGCACACGATGCCCGCGCACCACAACCTCGAGGCGTATTTGAACGAGTACCTGGATGCGACGGGGATCCGTGGAGACGCCAAGGGACCGTTGTTTCGCACCGCTCGCGGGCGCGCGCAAACGCTGTCCCGGTTCCGGCTACGTGCTAACAATGCCTTGGATATGGTGCGCCGGCGCGCGCTAGCCGCTGGCATTGCGACCCCGGTCACCAACCATACGTTTCGGGCCACAGGGATCACGACCTACATGAAAAACGGTGGGCAGCTCGAACGCGCACAGGCGATGGCAGCGCACTCGTCAACACGAACGACGCAGCTATACAACCGTAAAGACGATGAGGTTACGCTTGATGAGGTGGAGCGGATTCTGATCTGAGTTTCTTCGATAGCACTGGACAAATATGGGACTAGCGCTATCTCACAGCGAAAAGTCTTTTGGCGAGGGGTGGTTGTAGGATTTCTCGGCGGCATGTTTGCATTTGTTGGCGCTCTAGCTCAACAAGGATTGCTCCAGCCAGATATCGATGTCGCCCTTACGAGGCTCGACAACACTGACTCTGCTAGACTTCTTCTCACAGTCGCCATGAGAGGGTGCGTGCTTCCATATCGACAGTACAGGATCGAAGAGGATCCCCGCCCTCGAGTACACGGGATCAGCACAGATGCCGCATTGCGCTTCAAGCACCAAGGCATCGCCGTTTTGGACGCCCACACTTTCACAGAAGGACCAGTCACAATCGCGGTTCAAGGACAATGCTGGTTTGTCCCCACCCCAACGCGTCAAGCATCCGTGCTATAGATGTTGTCTCATCATGCTCCAGAAAATATCTTCTCGTGTTCACCAGATCCGGTATCGATGTCCCACACAGCCATGACGGTCTCCCCAGTGAGACGCAGGGCACTACCGCAACACTCGCCCGTTTTGACCTACCGGTCCTCGGAGGGTAAAGGCCAATTCAAATGATATCTCTGAGATGTTGGTTAGAGCCTCCCAGTGCCCGTCTTCGAACGCGCCTGGATACATGAATATATCACTCCTCAACTCGGGCGATGTAACAAAGCAGTAGCTATCCATCTTTATCCGTACGGAGCCACGGAAAACCTTAGCTACATCCCCTTTCTCCCGAACCTTACCCTGCGCATGCTGCTTCATTCCTGACGGAACGTTCGCCCTCCGGAGCGCATCAAACGTCTCCTTGGCCCGATCTATATCCCCATATAGGAACTCGTGCCTTGCATACCAGAACTGCGCATCGTAGTTCGCGTCACCAGGTGAAAAACTACGCCGAAGGTGATGGCGAATGCCTTCTCGCTGGGCATATTCGTCCTCGTCACGCATTACCTTTGCCAGCTGTAAATGTGCGTGCCTGTCGGTCGGGTTCTTGTCCAAGCATCGCATAAGGACACGCTTCGCCGAAACCAAATCACCACGCCCACGATGAAACCTAGCGAGCCGAGCGCAAATGAAGCCGTTCCCAGGGTTACTTTCTAGCGCTTTTTCTAGTGCGGCGGTTGCCCTGGGCTCATCGCTAACTATTGAAGCGAGTCGCGCTTCAAGGTCCAACAAATAGCTCTCATTTGGAAATTTCTGCAAGCCCTCATAAACAATTTTCTCAATTTCCCCAATCAACTCCCCAACCTGCCTGTTTCTAAGTTCCTCCATTGACGCATTTACTTCCTCCAGTTCAAGTATGCGCTCTTTCAATTGATCCAGTAGAATCTGTCCAAGTGTATGGTACGGGTGAGAACTTCCACCTCGTCGAATTAGACGTCTGACAATGGTGACAGCTTCTGACCGTACCCTATCCCTTTCAATTTCGCTCTCTGACTCCAGTGCGAGCTTCCTAAGCGCTTGTGCTCGAGTGTGTTGAATCGAGTGTCGTCCGTATTCAGCCTCCGCTTCAGCTTTCTGCAGAGCATCCAACGCCCGGTGAATATTTCCGGAAGGGTGATTGATCTCGAAGACTGCTCTCTGGTGCTCGACATGTGAAACACTGGCTGCGGCTTCCGTTGCCGCCTGGAAAATTCGCTCCGCCAGCATGCGATCATCAAAAAGTTCGGCCAGTTCTCTACCTCTGACGAAGTTTCCGAAGGCCACTTGGTCGGACTGGAAGTCGACATTCATGTACCTAAGAAGGCGAACGAGCTGGTCCGCCCTGCGTTCTGGCTCGCCCAACACTTGTTGAAAAACAAGATCTGCAATTACAGGATGACGAGATTGGTAAGCATAGTCTCGGGAGAGACCGTCGAATACAACGTTGACCACATGCTCCAAAGGTTTGAACAATCTGTCTCTGAAATATTCTAATGTGATACCTGAAACCCGCGAGACAAGCCCTGCACGTAGTGGCACTTTCAACCGATGAAAGGTACACACATCTAAATACAGTGATTGCGCCTCTCTCGGAATAACGTGAGTATATTCATCAAGGACTATCTCCTCAAAAGACTTTCCGCTTGTCGCTTCATGAAGCGCAACGAGAAGCTGCCGATCAGCAGTTAGACGAAAGTATTCAGATCGCTCTACATCGTTAAGCTCTTCGAGATGTCCTAAACAGTTGTTTTCCTCTAGCTTCTTCAACAACTGTCCAATTTCGCGATTGTCCAACTGCCTCAACTCGAAACTGTCGGTCAAGGACTCTTCATACTCCTGTTCCGCGACATTCCATTCATTCGTTCTCGCTGCAATTATTAAGGTTACAGGTATTGCCTCATTGTTGGCAGCATTGGAGAACGCTTGCAACCCACGCAGACGCGGGATCACATCTTCAACGAAAATGTAAATTCGCTCGTTGGTAAGATTATATAGCTCTCGGACCAAGTCGAAGCGAAGTTCTGCTCCCTGTTTGAGCCAGAACACGAAGGCATCATGCTTGACAGCGGAATTCCAGGCTGCGCGTCGCAAAGCTATGCTCTTTCCACTTCCAGCGTGTCCCTTCACCAGATACGTTTGAAGTCGATTATCTGGCGGGCGTTCCAGCACCGCATAAAACAACAGCTCATCCATAAATCGTCGTTCTATATCAAGGCCGCTAGCAATCGGAAACCAAGATTGGCCGCTTCCCTTATAGAAATCTACTGGTCGTACCGCCGACATCGGCAGGCCTTCGCGTACGTGCTCAAGTTCGCTCTCCACGTAAAGTAATAGTTCAACACTCGGTGCGCCTCTAACTACGCGCGAATGAATAGAGGATGCATCCGGCGTGCGAAGAACAGAGAGGACTCTCGCAGTACCTGAAATTTCAGTGTCAAGACGAGTTAAGAATTCCTCAAATGTGGCCCGCCGAGGCACGAAACGCCTTGATTGCCAATACCGGAGGTCGAAGTCATTCAATGCCGGGTTGACGACTGCGTAGAGGGGCCGG
>JAGRHX010000047.1 GCA_020444775.1 Gammaproteobacteria bacterium | reverse complement strand
AGGGCTCGGTCGGCCAGTGCAACTATGCGGCGGCCAAGGCCGGGATCATCGGCCTGACCCGCACCATCACCCGCGAGTGTGGCCGATACGGCATCACCGCCAACGCCATGTGCCCGATGGCCGCCACCCGCATGACCGTGAACGACGCGGTGATCGCCGGTTGGAAGCGACGTCTGGAAGCAGGACTGCTGACCCAGGCCGAGTACGACGCACGCATGGCCATGCCCGGTCCCGAGTTTGTAGCGCCAATGGTCGCCTACCTGCTTACCGACGAGGCTGGTGATGTCAACGGCCAGCTGTTCCACGCGGAGAAGGGTCGACTCCATACCTATTGCTACGGGGAGGAGGCGCGCGTCATCTACAAGACCACGGAGAACGGCATGTTCAGCGTCGACGAGCTGAAGAGCGTCATCCCAGCCACGCTGATGGCGGGCGTCGCCAACGTCGCGCCGCGCCAGGAAGGCTGAGAGCATCGACCTGCCCCAACGCAGCATACGTGCCGGCGCGCGTATGCTGCATCTCGCCGTTTCCCCCCGCCCGGCAGGATCTGCAACTGGAGCGACCGTTCATGTTGGAGCTCGACACGTTCCAGTACCTGGTCGTTGCGCTGGCCTTTCTCGCCGGCGGGCTGGTCAAGGGTGTCATCGGTATCGGCCTGCCGCTGGTCGTGGTGCCGGTGGTCGCGACCTTCACCACCCCGATCGCCGCGATTGCCCTGATGCTGGTGCCGGCACTCTCGTCCAACGTGATGCAAGCCCGACAGGCCGGGCTACGCAGGGACGCCCTGCAGCGCTTCTGGCCCGCGGTGCTCGGGGTCGTCGCCGGTAGCGTGCTTGGCTCCAGCTTCCTCAGCGGTGCCGACTCGAAGACCGCCACGGCGATCCTGGGGGTGGTGGTGGTGCTGTTCTGTCTGAGCCAGCTGTTCAGCGCCCGGGCCCCGGTCGGGCCGCGCGCGGAACGCTGGTTCACGCCGCTGGCCGGTAGCGCCTCCGGCCTCGCGGGTGGCCTCACCGGCTTCTTCGGTCTGACCCTGGTGCCCTATCTGCTGTCGTTGCAGCTGGCCAAGGAAGAGTTCGTCGCTACCATCGCCATGCTCTACCTGTGCGGTGTCAGCGCGCTCTATCTGAACCTGTATCTGGAGGGTGCGCTCGACCTGCCGTTGGCGCTGACCTCGGCTGCCGCGTCATTGCCGACGCTGGCCGGCGTATGGCTTGGCAGCCTGCTGCGCCGCCGGGTCAGTGATCGCGTCTTTCGCAGGCTGCTCGTCCTGATGCTGCTGCTGATTGCGGTCAACCTGTTACGCAAGTCGCTTACAGGCGACGGCTGAAACCGGATCGACAGGCTCGGGGCACGCGCAGCCTGGTCCGCCGGCGCACACCCACCAGAACCGCGAGCGCCAGACCGCACGACACGAGCAGCATGGGCGATGGCTCCGGGACCAGACGCCACTGACCGGCGAGACTGATCATGGACAGGCCCTCACAGATCGGCGGCGTGACGCTCGAGATTTCGCACTCGACACTATCGGCGCTGGCCGCCCAGGCCAGGGCCAGGCCGGAGCTGCCCGTACCCAGCTGTCGACGTCCAGCAGTGATGATCCCGTCCACGGCACTGAAGGGTTGCAGATCCAGCAGCGTCGCGCCGACCAGGAAGAGATCGTAGTCGATGGACCCGGATCCCAACCTGAACACCCCGGCAATCGGCAGCAGGTCGAGGAAGTTCGCGGGGTCGGACAGCGGGCTCGCAAACTCCAGTGTCCCCTCACTACTGATTGCTGCCGGCTCGGGCTGCCAGCGGTAGATCACGGCCGCCGACGCGGGCAGCGAAGACAGCAGCGCGCCGGCGATGATCAGGCACAGTGTTGCAACGCTGGCAAGCAGACGGCCCCTGCCGCTCGAAGATTTGATCCTCGAAAGTTTGATAGATGCCACCGAAGCCTCCCTTTCCGTCGTCAGCCGCCAACACCGGCGGCAAGGTGATCGTTGCTCGGATTATCCACATTCGCATCGACGGGGACATCTTCAGACATACACAATTTACAGTCCCGAAGCGCGCGGCTGGCCGCTCGAACGCGCTGCGCGCCAACGCGCCGGTGTCATGCCGACGATACGCTTGAACGCGCGACTGAACGCGGCCTCCGACTCGTAGCCGACCTCACGGGCGACCGCGTAGACCTTCTTGTGGCCATCGCTGAGCGCACGCGCGGCCACCTGCATCCGCCAGCGGGTCAGATATTGCATGGGCGGCTCACCGGTCAGCAGCGTGAAGCGTTCGGCCAGGGTCGTTCTAGAGGTGCCGACCGCCCCGGCCAGGGCATCCAGCGACCATGCCCGGGCCACGCTGCCGTGCATCAGGGACAGCGCCCTGCCCACGACCGGGTCGCTCAGTCCTTTCAGCCAGCCATGCTGTTGCGCGGGTAGCGTGCGAAGGTAGCGACGAATCACCTCCACGAACATCAGCTCGCTCAAGCGCAGCAACACACAACGCCCGCCGTCACCGCCCTGGCGCGCTTCGCGAACCGCGAATTCGAGCATCGCCGCGAGCGGCGTGCCGTCGCTGGCCGTCGCCGGCAGACGCAACAGGCGGGGCAAGACCCCGAGCAGCGGATTGAAGGGCCGCATGTCGCAGCCGAGGAAGCCGCAGATCAGACGATTGCGCCGGGGCCCTTCACCACCGTTACGCACCACCGGTGGCAGCTCGCCGACCGCCAACAGCCGGAAGAATGCCGTGATCGCCGCGGCCTGGGTCGCGTCGGGCGCCTGCGGCTCGCTCGAGATCACATAGGGATCGCCACGCGGGATCAGCAGGATGTCACCGGATTCGAGCCGCACCGGTGCCTCACCGCTCACCGCGCCCCAGCACGGCCCCTCGAGCACGATGTGATAGGAAGCCAGCTGGTCCGCATCCGGTATGAGCAGCGGCGCCACCTGGCTGCCGTCGGGCACGCTGGTGGCAAACGGCCAGCCGGGCTCCCACAAGAAGAACAAGGACCCGCGCAGTCGAACCGTTTCCAGCACGTTGGACAACAGATCGCTCTCGGCGCCGACCGGCTCGACCGGGGACGGGCCTTCGGACGCTTCGGCAGTCGATCCGGACGATCGGTCATGGTCATCGTTCATGTGTGGCTCCTAGACTGTGCGTGCGACGACACCATTGCAGAGAGGACGCCGAGACGCGGGACATCGGGGTGCCCTAGGGCACATGCCGAGCTCGTCCCCTGGACAGCTTGCGGCATCCGGTCTATCGCAGGTGGCGCACAGGAGGCAAGTGATGACCGATCTCGAGCACAAGGTACAAGCACACTACGCGCGACTCGGGCTGCTACAGGCGATTCTGGACGGTGCCCACGCGGCCGGCGCCGATCTGGACGCGCTCACGCCCGAGACCCTGGCACCGGTCGACGAGTTCCACACCGCCGGACGCACCAGCACCCTCGAGGCGCTGCGGATGATGTCCATAGAACCGGGCATGCATCTGCTCGACGCCGGCTGTGGCATCGGTGGCACCTCGCGTTGTCTGGCCAGCGAGCGAGGCTGCCGGGTGACCGGTCTGGACCTGACTCCCGAGTACGTGGAGACGGCTCGCCAGCTGACCACGCGGATGGGCCTGGACGATCGGTGTAGCTTCGAACGCGGCAGCGTGCTGCAGATGCCTTTCGCCAATGCCACCTTCGACGGTGCCGTCAGCTTTCACGTGGCGATGAACATCGAGCAGCGGGCCGGCTTCTACGCCGAGCTGGCGCGTGTGCTGCGGCCGGATGCCGAGCTGTGCATCTTCGATGTGATGAAGGGCCCCGGCCCGGGCATGCGCTATCCGGTGCCCTGGGCGGAAAGCGCGCAGACCAGCTTCCTGCGCACACGCGAGGAGACCGCTGCGCTGCTCGATCAGGCCGGATTCGCGCTACACGCCGAGCAGGATCTACGCGCCTTCGCGATCGAGTTCTTTGCCCGGCTACGTGACAAGGCGGCGGCGGCGAGCGCGCCACCGCCTTTGGGCCTGCACCTGTTGACCGGCGCCAACTCCGCGGAGAAATTCGCCAACTACAGCGCCGCTCTGCAGGACCACCAGATCGAGCCGGTGATCATGGTTGCTCGCCGGGTCTGAGCACAGGGTCAGAGCAGTCGGGTGTTGAAGGCGACGACGAAGCGCTCCCGGTTGCCGGCGTAAGGCAGGGCCGAGTGGAACAGATAGCCCGGAAAGAGAATCAGCTTGCCATCGACCGGGGTGAGATCGAAGGACGTGCGTTTTTCACCGCTGGCCGGATCGAAGTAACCCGGTATGGGTGAATAGAAGCGGTTGATGCCGCTATGGGTCTGAATGCTGGATTCGCCGACATCGACGTAGTAGATGCCGCACCAGAAGCTGTCGCCATGCGAATGATGATCATGGTAGCCACCGCTGCGGGTGACATGCGCCCAGGCCTCGTTGATCTCGTAACGCACCGACTTGCGACCGTTCGGGCTCAACGCCGCCAGCGCCCCATCCAGGGCCGCTTCGCAGAAGCCACGCAGCTCGACGATCTCGGGCTCGGGGCGCGTGAACAGATCGAAGCGGGTCTCGAACAGACCGTGCTTGATCGACACCGCGACGCCGCTCTCCACGGCCGTGGGTGCCTGCGATTCCAGACTCACGATCAGACGCCGCAATGGCGCGGCGATACGCTGATGGTCGGGATTGATGACCTCGAGTATGGAGGTCGTCCAGAAGCGATGATGATGTCCGACCGTCTCGCCGCTCATTGACGAAGCGCTCCAGTATCCGCGTGCAGGTTCCAGGAGGGATGCCCCGAGCCGGGGCATGCGCGCCGCATCGACGACGATTGCCGCCCTCGACCACGCCCTCGGCGCGAATCAGAGCATCTGCTGTGCTGCCGGTCAATCGCGACGATCGCCAGCACCGGCACTGCAGACAGCGAGGACGGCGCGCGTTACGGCTTCAGTCCTCGACCAGGGCAAGACCATCGTGAGCGGCACAGAATGCCAGCACCGTTCGGGCACAGGTCGCTGGGTACAGCAGCTGGACCATGTGATAGCCGGTCGGCAGATGCACGATCCGCAAATCCCGCAGTCCTTCGCGCAGCAGTCGTTCCTGGTTCTCGCTGGTGATCTGACCGGCGGTGGGATACAGACCCAGCACCGGTGCCCGGACCTGCGGCAGCCAGGCCGCGGCGTTCGCCTCGTTGACCAGCGCCGACATCGCCAGCTGCACGTCCGGATCGCCCTTGACGAACTCCTTCACGTACCAGTCGAACAGCTCGGGCTCGGTGTCCGCCGGCAGACGCGTGCGCCGGGTGGTCTGATCCACCCAGTCCGCGATACCCAGGCTACGCATCGCCTCGACACGAGAGCCATGTCCGAGCGCATAGCGTTCCTTCATGCCCTGCTCGATGAACACCGGGGTCGACACCAGGGTGAGGGTACGCACACGCCGCGGATGGGTAGCGGCCAACGCCAGGCCCAATATGCCGCCCATGGACTCACCGCAGAAATGCACGCTGTCCGCACCCAGGCTGTCGAGCAGCGCGAGCAGATCGCCGAGCAACGCATCCAGGCTCAGATCGCTGGCCGGTTCCGCGATCGCGCTGGACTGGCCGAGGCCACGCATGTCGGGCCGTACGATGCGATAGTGGCGCGCGAGATAGGGGATCCAGCGATACCAGAAGGCACCGCTACGTCCGTTACCGTGCTGCAGCAACAGATAGGGCCGCCGCGCCCAGGGATCGGTGAAATCGTCGATCGTGTAGGCGGTGCTTATCGTATCGGTTCGATGCAAGCGATGCATGCGCCTGGATTCCTCTTTGTAGCCTCGTAGTGGCCTCTTGATGAAGCACCATCCCAGGGCCCGACGTCCGCGCACCGATGTCCGCACCGACGTCGATGCGACCAGGCCTCGGCCCGGGTACACTGACCGCCATCCAGTGCCGCGAGCAGTTTCTTGCAGCGGCCCGCTCCGCCACCCCATGCGATAGCACACAGCATGCTCGAGACCGAACTGACCAGCTGTCCCTACTGCGACGAGCGCATCGAGCTGCTGGTGGATCTATCGGCCGGCAGCGCCAGCTATGTCGAGGATTGCCCGGTCTGTTGCCAGCCGATCCTCGTGCATCTGGTCAGCGACACGCACGACCCGGACGATGACAACAGTGCCTGGCACGTGAGGGTGGAACGCGAGAACGGCTGAGAGCCGACCTGCGTCTGCTGCCCTGGCCGGGGTAGAGTAGCAACACCGCGCGTCGCCCACAGACATTCACGGTTACACGTCCACGGTGACGACACGACGCCCTCATTCCCGCTCAATCACAGGAATTCGAACGTGACCGACGACTCCAGCTACACCCCCCCGAAGGTATGG
The DNA here is from genome assembly GCA_020444775.1 of Gammaproteobacteria bacterium. The sequence goes on along the minus strand of JAGRHX010000047.1, from coordinate 53 downwards.
AAATGGGAGGCCCAGAGCGGCGGCGCCTGGACCAACATCAACCGGCCGATCGC
>JAGRHX010000744.1:17566-18089 GCA_020444775.1 Gammaproteobacteria bacterium | reverse complement strand
GCAACCTGAAGGCCGGCGAGACCCGGGGCAAGGTCTATCGACGCCGCATCGGCCGTCCGTCAGCGCCATATGAGCCGTGGCAGATCGTGCCACCGAAGCGGGTGTGATCGATGCCGACCATTACCTACGACCGCTTCGAGGTCGGCATCGACCGGCGCAAGGGCCGTCGGGTCAGTGACGCAAACCGCTTGTGGGATCTGAAAAACGCGTTTGTCACCACGGGTTGGCGAGTGCGCAAACGTCCCGGGTTGACGTTGGTCAAGACGCTGACCAGTGGATCGGTCGGCCTGATCTCTGCTGATGGGGTGCTCAACACCCTGTCGACCACGGGTCTGACGCACTCGGGCGGCACCATCACCATCACCGATCACCAGCTCACCAACATCGCCGCGACCGGCACGTTGGATCGGGTGCACTCGAGCACGGTGTACAACGGCATCATCTATGCAGCGGTCGGGTGGCACACGCCAACGGCAATCGAGCATCACTATCTGGACGGCGGCAGTGGTGGCTCTCGCGGGGG
>JAGRHX010000744.1:0-17523 GCA_020444775.1 Gammaproteobacteria bacterium | reverse complement strand
GCGTCGAAGATATTCGCGCTCGACACAGACACTGTGCCGTTCACGGCTACCGCCACCGGGCCATGGGACTGGACGACCGCCAGTGATGCCGGCTTCCTGCCAACGGGCACCCGGTCACCGGGCGACCCGCAGCCGCGGATGCTGGGGCTCTACAACGAACTGCTCGCGGTCGCCATGTCGGACAGCGTCCAGACGTGGAACGTCGACCCTGACCCGTCGTTGATGTCGATCAGTGAGGTCGTCGAAAACACTGGCACCACGTTCAGCCAGTCCGGTGACAACGTGTCCGGGGATCTGTACTACCTCGGCCAGGCCGGCTTCGAGTCACTGTCGACCCTGTCATTGACCAACAACCTCGCCGACATCGACGTCGGCTCGCCGATCGAGAGTCTCGTCGTTCCAGAGATCGCCGATCCGACGAACATCCGCGTGCACTCGGCCTTCTACCAAGGGGGTGGCCAGTATTGGTGTGTGCTCGAACGGATTAGCGAGAACGACTCGTTGGTGTTCGTTTACACGTTCTCGCGCACCGCGAAGGTCAGCGCGTGGTCCTACTACACCTACCCGTTCCGGATCTCCGACATCGCCGAGCTCGCCGGTAAGCTCTACCTGCGCTCGGGCGATAGCGTCTATCAGGTGGACCCGGCCGCGTACACCGACAACGGCACTGCGATCGATGTCGTGTTCGAGATGACCTATCAGGACTTCAAGAAGCCGGGTCAGCGCAAGCACATCCATGGCGCCGACATCGTCCAGCAGGGCTCCGGCGTCTTCAGCATGGGCTACGACGCGCGGGACCCGAGCAAGCGTGGGCCCAACGTCACGCTCGACGGTGATTCCCGCGCTGGCGACATGATCAACTACGAGCTGAACGCAACCGAGGTCAGCCCGAAGTTCACGCACTCGGCAAACGAGGCGTGGGAGCTGGAGTTGGTCGAAATCTACTACGACGTGCTGGGGGCCATGTGATCCGACCGATGGATTACGCCGATGCGTGCAAGGTGCTAGCCCACCTGGACCCGGTCTGTCATCGCGAACTGGACGTGTTCCTGGGCCAGGGCTGGAAGTATTACGAGCGCGCGCAGCAGATTGCCTCGACAACCGGGGTGGCGCTGGTAGCCATTCAGGGTAACGAGCCGGTGATGATCGGTGGGTTCGCCATGGGCGGCCGGCCTGGGATCGCCTCGACGTTCCTGCATCACGTGCCGCGTGAGCACCTGGACGCAGACATCAAGCGTGAAGTCGTTCGCGCGATGCGCAAGGCGATCCGCATGATCATGGACCCGCAGGGCAAGGCGCAGATCGCCGGGATCCATCGAGTCGAATGCTGGTCCGCGGTGGGTGATGACGAGCGCGCGGTCAAGCTCTACACGAGCTGCGGGTTGAGGCTCGAGCACAAATTCGAGTGCTATGGGGTCAATCGTGAGCCGGTCTGGCTCTATTCCAAGGTAGCGGGGTAGCACCATGTGCTTCGGTGGCGGTGGAGGTGGCGGCGATCCGGCCGCATTTGCTCGTGAGCAGGAGGCTCGACGACAGGCACAAATCGCGCAGGCCACGGCCGCGATCGAACAGCAGTTCGCGCCAGGGGCTCGTGAGCAGGCATACGCGCAGTACGCCAATGACGTGCTGTCGCGGAACATGATGAGACTGTCCGAGGACAAGCAGCGGGCCGACCGTGAGCTCAAGTTCGCCTTGGCTCGGTCCGGTCTGGCTGGCGGCAGCGCTCAGGCGGACAGCGCACAGCAGCTCGGCCAGAACTACGACGAAAACGTGCTGCGGGCGAACCAGTACGCTCAAGAGCAGGCGGCCAACCTGCGTCGGCAGGATCAGACGGCGAAGTCGAACCTGCTGAACCAAGCCTATGGCGGTCTGGATGCGACAACCGCCGCGCGGCTGGCCCAGAGCGGGCTGCAGAACAACCTGCAGCTGGCTCAGAACCAGAACAACCTGGCGTCGCTCGGCGACCTGTTGGCCAATGTCGCGCTGGCTCAACATCAGGGAGCCGCGGCCGCCGGCCAAGGTGATGCCCGTCGAATCCTTGCTGACGAGGACAAGTTCGGCACCTACATCCCGGCAACCGGTGGGTCCGGGTATTCGGGCAGGTCCACGAGGATCGGGTAATGGCCTACATCGAGACGGCCACGAATCCACTGACTGGGCAGCCATACGGTCAGGGATGGTGGCACAACCTGACGTTTCAGGGGTCGTTGATGGACAGCCCCGCAGAGTCCTACGCCAAGCAGATTGCTGGCCTCGGTGTGTTCAATCAGAACACAAACGGTCGCCGCTCCTTCTTGGCTGACTGGGTCAGCGGAGATGCCCCTGTCAATGCCAGTGCTCACATGCTCGCGTTGATGGACATCGATCGCCGGAACGATCCAGCCAACAACCTGGCCAAACCATATGAGTTCACCACGTGGGTGGGGAATGAGGCTGACGCGGTTCACGGCAATGCCCTGACTTCGACGTTCTATCCACAGCTGGCGGCAGCGTTTGAGGATGCCTTGTCCGTCGCGCAACGCCAGGCAGCGTTCGACGCTGGGCGCACTGGGTTGGACCGAGGCGACCTCTACAGGCTTGCTCAACGAGATGTCATACGAGAACGGAACCAGATTCAGGCGCCAGAACTCGACAAGTCTTACTTGGATTTCTGGCAATCCCAATTGCCAGCGGTGTCACAGAGCGGGACGAGCAACCCGATAGGCACTACGCCGAATCTTGTCACGAACCTGGATACCGCAAACGCTGACAACCTGCAGAACGGATGGTGGCTGAACCTCAATAGTTGGCTCAACCAGGTGGGACAGGGTAGCGAACTGGGTGGGTTGGGTGATGAGATGGCAGCCGTGGCCGCACAAGGATTACAGCAGCGGAAATCGGCTGGCCAGATCCGCCGTGAGTTCGCGAAGGCGTACAACTCGGTGCCGCTGTCGGCGCTCGAGGGCGATGAGTTCTCGACCTTCACCACGCCGGCCGCGGGCCAGGGCGATACCTACAAGGGGAGGATCGTCTGATGTGTCTTGGACCTGAAATAGCGGCCCTCGGTGCAGCTGCAGGCAGCGCTACAGGCAGCACAATTTCGCTGGGTACGATCGCATCACTGCTGTCGACCGGCGCCGGCGTGCTGATGCAGAACAAGGCCGAGAACGACGCCATCAAACGTCAGAATCGGGCATCGATCGCGGAGATGGTACGTCAGCAGCAGCTGCAGGATGAGGCGGACCGGGCAGTGCGTGAGCACACCCAGGAATACCAGCCGCAGAAGCGTGAACAGCGCACCGAGAACATCGAGCAGCAGCTGACCGAAACGTACAGTCGGGCGCTTGAGCAGGCGGACACGTTGGCCCCACGGTCCGATCTGGATGTGGCGGGGAACGTGTCGGATGACTACCTGAAGTCCGCGGCACGCGCGAAGGCCGGACAGCTGGAGCGCGGCACGTACTTGGCCAGCCTGCTGGCCCGCCTGGACGCCCCTGCGTACAACGCCCAGCAGGAGGGCTTCGCCTCCTCTGACTTCGCGCATGCGCTTGGCCGGCTGGGCACCGCAGGCGCCAATAGCAACGCGATCAGCGGGCTCGAGATCGCCAAGGCCGGGCAGGTGAATCCATGGACCTCGGGTGCCGGGGCTGCGCTGACAGCTGCGGGCCCGGCGCTGGCTGGCATGAACTTCGGTGGCGGTCAGGGCTCTGGCGGTTCAGCGTTCTTCTCGCCGTCGCCGAACTACTCGGGGATCCCCGCTTCGCGCATGCAACTGACGAAGCCCGGTGCGGGCGCGTTTTTTGCCCAGAACCCGATGTACAGCGGCGTTCCGATTCAGCCGCTGAAGTGAGGTATCGATGGACTACGGTCTGCGCAACCTGAACGCCGGTATCAGTAAGGCCGTCGGCACCTTCGGCAACCTCGGATCGATCCGTCAGGACGCGTACGACCAGGCGCTGACTGCCGGTGCGACCGGGCGACAACGCCTCATGCAGGCCCGCAAGGCGCAAGAGGAAGCAGCACGGCTGTACACCCAGAACGCGGCGCTGGCCAACGCACAGGACTGGCTCGGCGATGCGATGGCGGCGAACCACGCCGGTGAGCTGACGCCAGAGATGGTCGCGAGCTATGCAAACCTGCTGCGCGCCAGCGACGGGGGGAACTTCCAGCAGCTGGTTGGGGGGTTGGGTGGACTGCTCGAGCAAGGCCAGCAGGCGCACGCCGCGCGCATCTACAAGGACGACCCGACACAGGCCAATGCGTGGCTGGCTGCCAGTGGCCGCAAGCCGTACGAGCCGTTCCAGGCGAACGCGTCGGGGGCGGTGCTGAACCAAACCACCGGTGAGATGGACCTGGGCAACGACATGGCTGCTGCATCCATGGCTGCCATTCGAGCCTTGACCGGACAGCGCAACGCGTCAGCGGCCAACAGCATCGGCAGCCGCGACAAGACTCGAACTGAGATTGCCGGCACGCTGCCGCCCGGCCCGAGCGCACACAAGCCCACGAACGCTATGAAGCAGTATCAAGAGTTGACCGCGATGGGGGTGGACCCAAAGACGGCTCTGGTGCTGGCCTACGGTGACACGATTGAGCGAGTGCAGGATCCGATGGGCATGAGCACCCGCTGGATCGACACGTCGAGCGGTGAAGTCGTGTTCGAGCTCGACGCAAAGGGCAACATGCTGCACAACGCCGCGCGCGCATCAGGTGGCGCGTCAGCTCCAGCAACCCCGGCGGGCTCTGCCGGCAAAGGTGTCATGGTGCTCCCCCCCACGACCGATGATCCGCTCGGCATCCGTGACCTACTGGGGGCACCGAAGTGAATCTTGCCGAGATCCGGGCCAGGTATCCGCAGTACGAGGGGTACAGCGATCAGCAGATCGCCGATGCCATGTACCAGCGGTACTACGCGGATGCCGATCGCGACCAGTTCAATGCGGCGATCGGGTACAAGCCCGAGGTCGGTGGCTGGGCCGCTGCAGGCCGCGGGGCAGCCAAGTCGTTCCTCGACACCGGTGCGTCGATGGCCATGGCGCTCGGCGGCGGCATCGGCACGATCGCTGACCAGATCATGGAGCAGATCGGCGAGTTCGGGATCGGCCAGGAAACTCCCGAGGATCCAAATGCCCAGCTGAACCCCAACTACCAGCCCCCGGCGCCGTATACCTCGGTCGGCGATCTGGCGTTCGAGTCCACCGTCGACCCGCTGGTGCGAGCCGCCGAAGCACAGGCCCTGAACCCGGACACCGAAACGTTCGGCCTGGGTGATGAGATGGCGTTCGCCGGCGGCTACGTGGGCGGCATGATCCCGCAGATCCTGGCCGGCGGGTACGCCACGTCCGGATCACGCGCCGCGAACATGGGCCGTGCGGCGATGACCGCGAACACTGCGCTGCGGGCCGGCACCGGTGAGGCGGTCGCGACGCAGCTGGGTCGGGCCGCTGCAGGTGCCCCGGCAGCGATCGGTGCCTCGCAGGCCTACTCGGTGCCCACCACGCTGAACCGGGCGCGTCAGCTCACCGAGCAAGGGGTCGACCCGGCGGACGTGGGGGCGGCGAGCGCGGCCAACTACCTATCGCACACGGCCGAAGGCCTGCTGCCAGCCGCGGTGCCGGGTGGAATACTGACTCGCGCACTGACTGGTGCCGGGCTGAACGTGCCGGCCGGCGTCGGCCAGCGCGCGCTCGAGGCCGAGGCCTTGGGCCCAGAGAATGCGCAGTTCGCTGAGGATCCGTTCGATACCAAGTCGATGGTGGCTGATGCGCTGTTGAGCGCCTTCTTCGGCTGGGCGTTCGGCTCACGGGCCGAGCCGGCCGCGCAACCCAACCGGATCCACTCCGAGCTCAACCGCGCCGGCGCCGAGGCCCAAGCGCCGGGCCTGGTCGATGCGCTGACCCAGACGATCACCGGCGGTGCCGAGGCCCCGCGCCCGGCACCGGCTGCTGAACCTGCGGCTCCTGCCCAACCACGGCCGACCCCGCGCGCCCAGACCAGCACCGCCGATCGCGCCATGCTGCCTGACCAGGCCGCCGCCGGCCCCGTTCCACGTGGAGCGCCAGCACCCGAGCGGCTGGCCCCAGGCCCGGTCGAGAACCTGTATCAGAGCGCTTTGTCGCCGCGGTACGAGGGCGGCATCGATTACGCGCCGGCTGCCATCGATCAACCTCCAACCTCCTCCAGCTGGACGACCGCGCTCGGCGCCACCGGTGATGCAGGGGACGGGATCCCCTACACGCCGCCGTCACCCGAGCCGCTGCACGTACGCATCGAGGGAGGCCAGGATGGACGACGAGGAGCCGATCAACCGCTGGACGATGGTCAAGCAGTGGGCCCGCGAGCAGCGCGCCCGCGGTATTCACCCGAGGCGCCGGGGGCGGGTCCGACCATTGCCAGCCAAGTCGGCGGACGTCCTACCGTTGAATCGGTACGGGCGGCCGTTGAACCCGCACGAGCTGGACTCGGACGAGCGGTAAACATCCAGATCGTCGAGACGGCAGACCAGCTGCCGTTCGACGTGGAGCCGTCGGTCAAAGGGGCGCTCAATCCCCGCGACGGCACGGTCTACCTGGTCGCCAGCAACCTGAACTCCACCATGGAGGCGCAGGCCAAGCTGCTGCACGAGGTCAGCGGCCACTATGGTCTGCGTGGGCTGCTCGGCGACCGGCTCAACCCGGTGCTGGACCAGGTGTACCAGCAGTACGCCGCCGGCCGGCTGGTCGACGGCCCGAGCCTGGATGAGATCGCCAGCACCTACGGGCTCGACCTGAACACCCCGGCCGGGCGCCGCGAGGCCGCCGAGGAGTACATCGCCCACGCAGCCGAGACGGGGATCGCGCCGGGGTTTCTCGACCGTGTCTTGACTCAAATACGAAACGCGTTTCGTATTCTGTTTCCGGATATGCAGATGTCGCCGGCCGAGATCCGGCAGCTGGTGGCCGACTCGAGGCGCTACACCGAGGGGCGTGTGGATGGCGTGCCACGGTACGCGCGAGGACAGGCCCGTGGTGCCGATGCCGGTGGGCCGCTGTATGCTCGCCGTGCAGCGCCAGAGAATCAGGGGGCCTTGTTCGATGAGCAACGACAAGCAGACGCCGACACCGGCCGACAAGCTGGACGACCTGCCGACCTCGGTGTGCGGCGGAAGGCGGGCACCCTATTTGGTTCCCGTATCCCCGCCGAGATCGCCGAAACCGGACGAGCCAGCCTCAAGGGCGCCCAGATCCGAGGGTCGGAGGACCTAGCAACTCTCGCGCAGGTCTACCGCAACCCGCGCTACGAGACCCTGCACTACGTCTTCATGCGGGGGGACGAGGTCGCCGCGCACACAGCAGTCAGCAGCCGGCTGCCAGGATCTGCGCAGGCGTTCATAGGCGCACCGTCTGATGCCATAGCGGACATCAATATGTCCATGCAGTCCCTCGGGGCTGACGGCTACTACCTCGTCCACAATCACCCGTCCGGCAACCCTGCGCCGTCCCAAGCGGATCAGCAGTTGACCCGAGCGATCGCGCAGCGGGTTCCCGGCTTCCGCGGCCACGTCGTGATCAATCACCGTCGGTACGCCACGATCGATGACAATGGGTTGGCCGCCGTCCACGACCTGCCAGACGACCTGCCGAGCACCCCATACGATCTGACGGGGCCCGCCGAGCTCCCGCACCCGGTCCTGGGCTCGACCTCCATCACTGGCCCGGTGTCCCTGGCGCGCGTCTGGCGAACCGTGCGCAATGATGTGGACGAGGACCTGATCGTCATCGGGCAAACCCGAGAGGGCGTCTCAGGTCTCATGGGCGTGCGTCTCGAAGATGCCGAGGGATTGTCTGACGCGCGCATGGTCGCCTACGTCCGGGACTTCGCGCGGGCCACCGGGTCCAATCAGCTGTTCCTGACCGGTGTTCCGGATGAAAAGTTCAACGGGTACGACTACAAGCAGAAGCTGGCGCAGCTCATTCGCACCGGAATGTTCCAGGACATCATCAGCGAAAGCGGACAATCCCTGCGGCTGATCGCGCAGCGACTGTCTCCGGACCCTCAATATGATCTCGGCTCTCGACTGAAGGCCCGTCGTCAGCGGTTCGAGGACACGCCACCCAATGCGCGCAAGGGTGAGGTGGGCTTCTGGGACGATGCGATCACGCCAGATGAAGAGATAGAGGCCCGGCCCGTAGATCAGGGCGTCGGGCGTCAGCGCCCGTTGTTTGCGCGCCCGCGCGATCGCGTGTCCCAGCTCCGAGAGGACGTGCCCGGCTACAAGCAGGTCGACCGCTACCTGACCGATCCCGAGCGGCAGAAACTGAACCGAGGCACCGCGGCCAAGGTGGTCGAGGTGTTCAAGCGCCTGCCGTCGGGCACCGAGATGGCATCGGTGGCGCTGGCCGGCTCGGCCAAGCGTGGCTGGTACCGCGAAAGCGCCCGGGCTCTGCTCGAGGTGTTCGGTGAGCGTGACGCACCGCGGTTCTCCGCGCTGCTGGCTGCGCTCAGCCCGCAGACCAGCGTCGAATCCAACCTGACCAACGCGGTGCGGACCTGGGTGACCTGGACGCAGTATCAGCGCCCGACCGACCGGGCGGCGATCATCAAGGTGCTGGCCGAAAGCGTGCAGGGCGGCAAGGGTGAGGAGTCAATCCTGCCGTCGTGGATCAACAACACCGTGCGGGCGCTGCAGGCCGAGGACCCAGCCAACGTGGTGCTGTCCGGGCCCAAGGTCGATTCGTTCCGCCGGAACCTGAACGCCGAGTTCGAGCACGTCACGAACGATGCGTGGATGGCCAACTATGCGCTGGTCGAGCAGACGCTGTTCAGCGGGTCGCTGACCCCGACCGGCACGGATCCGGGTAAGGGCCCCGGCTACGTGGCGATGTCCGCCAGGGTGCGCCAGGCGGCGCGCGAGCTTACCAAGATGACCGGCGAGCAGTGGACCCCCGCCGAGGTGCAGGAAACGGTCTGGAGCTGGGCGAAGGCCGCGTACGAAATGGCCGAAGCAGCCGGCGAGACCCGAAGTGTGCGTCAGATCATTGAAGATCAGGCGCTGACGAGCGACATTATCAACTCGGTGCCAGACTTCGCGGGGCTGTTCAATGAAGGGCGATACCGACAAATCCTCGAAAAGGCCGGCTACGGACCGGAGCTCGCCCGGCTGGAGCGAGGCGCAGACGCTGCTCGAGCAGATCGCGCAGGAGCAGCGCCAGCCGAGTCCGGAACTGCAGGCGAAACAGCAGCGGCTGCTGGATCTGCTGCACAAGCCGAAGCACTGATCAACCCGCGGCACTTGCAGCGTGCCGCCTCTCGTCTCGATCGTCTGCGTGAGGCCCGCCGGTCTGAGGATGGACCGCGCTTCGCCCGCGAACGTCCACTGAGCAAGATCAGCGAGGCCTACCAGGAAGCCGCTGATCGTCGCGTATGGCAGCCCGTCGCCGCCTTCACCACGCGAATCCTGAGCAAGGTCAAGCTGGCCAACGACACCCCGCCGGAGTTCCGGCGGTTGGTTCGTCAGATGCGAGCCAAGCAACAGATCGCCGCCGAGCAGGCCGCGAACGTCGCCAAGCACGGCCGAGAACTAGACCCCGACCTGCGCAAGGTCGTCTCCGACTACATCGAAGGCGAGATGAAGGTCGGCACCGTGCCGCCGCAGGTGGTGACCGACATCGCCACCATGATGCAGGTCGCGCACAAGGCGCAGGGCAAGCGCCTGGTCGAGCTGGGCATGCTGGCCCCTGAGTCCCACGAGCGTCTGTCCGGCGCTGGCCGGTACCTCGCGCGGTACTACACCAAGCACATCCTGAACAATCCGTTCGACCGCGCGCTGCGCACCACGATACGCCAGGGGATCCAGGGCGATCGGCTGCGGGGGCGTGGGACGTTCGAGCCGATCAAGGCCGGCGATTGGCCGCAGTACAAGGCGCTCGGCTGGCAGTTGCGCGGCATGGACGATGCCGAGGTGCGCGATCTGGGCCGTGACACCGAGATCCGGGTGTGGCGCGACTGGACCAAGGCCGAGCGCGAGAAGATGGGCGAGATCCGCGACGCCGTGTACCGCTACACCCGCGGCTACATGGAAGCGTCCAGGGACATCGCCATGGGCGAGCTCTTCGCCGACATGGTCGAGCGCGGGATCGCCAAGAACAGCGACCCCGGCGGCGGCTACCACCAGGTCCCGGCGACGCAGATCCCGGGCACCGGTGTGCAGCGCTACGGCAAGCTCGCCGGCAAGTGGGTCCCAGACGCCGTCTGGGACGACCTGAAGGTGATCCGGCCCGAGGACCCGGGCTCGGCCCGAGCGACGCTCACGCGGGCGTACCTGAAGGCCCTGGCGCTGTGGAAAGAGGGGAAGACCAGCCTTAACCCGGTGGTCCACGGCAACAACATCGTCTCCAACGTGATCATGGCCGATCTGGCCGGGATCAGCCCCTGGGACGGCAAGGCCTACTACCGCGCGGCGAAGGAATACATGCGCAAGGGCAAGCTGTACCGCGAGGCGCAGGAGGCGGGTCTGTTCGGCACCGAGTTCTACGGTCAGGAGATCCGTCAGATGCTGCCGGAGCTCGACCAGTTCCGGGACATCGAGACGGCATCGGCCGGCTGGTTCACCAAGGGTGTCGACTACGCGTACCGCTACTCGGGCGCCAAGGCCTACCGCGACAAGATGGGCCGCATGTACGAGGCCGAGGACCAGTATTTCAAGATGCTCGTCTACATGGACCAACGGGCCAAGGGCGCCGACCCGCAGAAGGCCGTGGACGAGGCCGAGCGCTGGTTCTTCAACTACGCCGACGTGCCAGAGGGTGTGCGCGCGATCAAGGCCACCGCGGCGCCGTTCTTCAGCTACACCTATAAAGCGATCCCGGCGATGGCCTACGCATGGGTGCATACGCCATGGCGGTTCGCCAAGTGGGCTGCCTTGTTCGGCGGCATGAACTGGTACGCCTACGAGCAGCTGTTCGGCGATGAGGCCGGCGAGCGTCAGGACATCGAGCGCGGGCTGCTGCCAGGCTACATGGAGGGGGGTACCGCGTTCCCGGGGATCCCCAAGAGCATGCGTCTGCCGACCGACTCCGAGTCCGGCAACCCGCTGTTTCTGGATCTGTCTCGACGCATGCCACTGGGGGATCTGTTCGACCTGCAGAACCAGGCCGGCGGTCTGAACGTGCCGGCTCCGTTCATGCCGTCCGGCCCGGTGTTGTCGCTGTTCTCGGGTCTGTTCATGAACAAGGACCCGTTCACCGGCCGCGAGGTCGTGGGCCCCAAGGACAAGGGCAACGAGGCCGAGGCCCGCGCCGCGTGGCTCGCCCGCCAGCTGCTGCCGAACACGCCGGTGCTGCCGGGCTCGTACAGCTTCAACAAGGTCATGAACGGGATCGCGGGATCGACCGGCGAGACGCTCGATGTGCCGCTGCTGGGTGAGTACACCGGCGAGGACTACTACGGGCGCAAGCAGAACCTGCCGCGCGCGCTGCTCGACACGTTGACCGGCACCAAGATCCGCGAGGTTGACCTGGACCGGGAGCGCCAGTACAAGATCGGCGATCTGCGCCGCGAGCAAAGCCAGCTCCGTGGCCAGCTGCGCTCGGTGAACCGAGACGCGCGCATGGGTGAGCGCGCCAAAGAGAAACGCATCGAGGAGCTGCGCCAGCTGCTCCAGGACAACGCTCAGGCCGTCGCTGACGTGCCGGTGCCATAGGAGAGATCCATGCCTTTACGCTCGCAAGACGCTGTCCTGCTGGACGGCTTCACCGGCACCGGGACCAGCGGCAGCGGCCACAATGGCTGGAGCCGGGTCGAGGGTTCGGTGCATACGGTCGTGGTGACCACCGATGGCGGCTCGCCGACCGGCAACGTCGAATGGAGCCTGGACCGCGTAACCGTCGCATCGACCGACGCGCTGTCGTTCTCGAGCAACGTGGCCACGGTCAACGTGACCGGCGAGGTGTACCGGTACGCCCGGATCAACGTGACCGGGAACGCCGGCGGCAACGAACTAAACGCGCTGGCGGTGAGCATCTGACATGGTGCAGCGCGAGATCACGATCAACGCCAGCTACATCGACGCCGATGTCTCGAACCTGTTGACCTGGGTCCCGCTATGGGGCGTCGCCAATGTCGAAGAGCAGGCGGCCGGCGGGAGGATTGCCGTCAAGGATTCTGGAGGCGGGGTAATTCCATTCTGGCCGACTCGACACCATGTCTTAGCCCACGAGGGGTCTTGGACCTGGTTCAATAGCCCCACCGCCATCTACACCTCCGGAGGCAAGATCATCACGGGCGGCGTCAGCGGGGTCACGACGGACGCGATCCTCGTATCTGGCATCGACACCACGACCGGCGGCGGCACGCCGGCAATGAGCGTGCAGTGGTCGCTTGACGGCGTGACGGTTGGCGCCTCGGACGCTTTGGCGCCGACCACCAGCACCCCGGCTACAGCTCAACGCACTGGCGCCTGGCGCTACGCCCGGATCGCCTCTATCACGAACGCCGGAGCCGACGCGCTCACGGCTTTGGTTTCGAGTATCTAACTCGACCCACCCTCAGGAGATAGCAATGGCTGCAACATTCGGATCGAAAACGCATCGAGGCTGGGTGGATTTCGACGACGGAGGGAACGCCGACCGCTCTGGCACACTGATACCAATCTTCGGCAATTATGACGGCGCGACCCCAGGTGCGCAGATCCAGGCCGCAATAGACGACCAAGCAGCCCGTCTTGATGGAACGCTCTGGATAAACTGGAAAAACGCGGCCATCAACAACGTTATCGAGCTCGATGAGCCTCTGTACGCCGCGAGCAATGTTTCCATAACCGGATGGTCGCAGCACTTCGGCGGCTGCCAGCTGCGGGCCACTGGAGATTTTCCTGCGTTGAAAACAACCGGGGTGGACTCCCCCGGGACGCTGACGACGCGGTTCTCCCTCGATCATGTGCACTTTCGAAACAACAACAATGCGACCACTTACGCTTTGGACCTGAGAGACTGCCACAGCTGGTGGATGCGTGATATCCAGGTCCACCCGAGCGCCGATGGCGGCGTTTACAACTACCTACGATTGATCGATAGCGACTCGGTCTCGTTCACGCGACTCGCATGCAATGGGGCATCCGATGGCAGTCAGCTGCTGTATGTCGACGCAATGGATGTCTGGTTTTCTCATTGCAAGTTCGAGGCTGACAACGCCGAAAAAGGAGAGATATACATTAAGGGACACACGGTCATCCGTGACTCCCAGTTCGAGAGAGTAGAGGCCGTAATCACGGGACAAGGGCCAACCATCAGTCACGTTGGCGGGGCAAGCACCAATATCTACGTGCACCCCGACGCGATCAATTGGACGGTGGAGGATATATATGCTGGCACTTTGATAAGCGCGGGTTCCTTGTGGGGTCGGTTGCGAAACATCCACGCCGCCAATGCGCTCTTTGCCCCTGATGCCGCAATGATTCCTTCTCCGCTACGTTCTCTCGGCGTGGCTGGTGAACGATATCAGTTCACGGCTGCCGCTGGAGACGAGCTCTTTTTGTCTGCGCGCTACGACGGCAGAGAAACGACCGCGGACAATACTGCGGCGCAGGTCGTCGCCGGCGTCACCACCGCACAAGCGCTAGCCTGGTCAGGATCAGAGACCCTTGCGGATCGTAGCGGCCCAACGACCACCGACGGTGGGCGTTTGACAAGGATGTTCGCCGTTCGTGGCCGTACCGGTGACAGTGCGCTGGAAGTTTCTGGGCCGGGCTTTTTGACGCTACAGGCGTACAACAACCTGGTGCCTGGTTCGTTCTCCACCAACGCTGGCGCGTTCGATATCAGTGGATGGGGAACGACCAATTGCACCGCTACGGAGGCCGCACCTTTCCATACAAGTCAAAATCGAACGGTAACGGGCACCTTTTCCAGCACCGGCACCGCGGTTACCGGATCCGGGACGAACTTCGATCCCGAGGTCACGGTGGGGGACTACCTCTACTACAACGGGGAATGGCGAAAGGTAACCGCGCGCGCGAGCGACACTGGGCTGACGCTTGCCAGCGGCTTCACCTCTGACGCTTCGGCTCAACCGGTGATCGTGGCCAGGCCATGGGTGAGTATCTCGGCCTCTGGGGGCTGGGGTTTCTACTACAATGTCTCCACGTTTGAGGCCGGGCGCCGGTATTTGGCACTGGCCCGTATCTACAACCCGGACGATGAATCCGTCTTTCTGTGCCATGGGTCAAGCTGGAATGGCAACGACGATCTGCGCCCAGTGCTGACCCTCGTTCCAACACGTACAGAAACGAAGCTATCGGACGGTTCGGTCATCGTGTCGATGCCTTTCTCATTCCAAATGGCCAATGGACGGATCTCCATTGGTGCAAGCGCAACCGCCGCGAATCCCGTGTACGTTGGATGGGTGGCCGTCATAGGGGATGAGTGATGCCAGCTGAACCACCTGAGGCGCGAGACGAGCGCATCGAAGAAGCCACGGCGATCGCGTCTCAGCGTCGACCGCGCGCCAGCGCCAACAAGGGGGCCCGGATAGAGATGCTGTTGGCGAGCGCCGTGCTCGAGCTCCATCGCATCGCCAGGGCGCTCGAGGAGCGCAACGCAGCCGATGCCGCAGCGTCCGGCGCCGGCCAGTCGCCACGCTGAGGGTGAGGACGGATGGATGCAGGAATTGAACGCGCTACTCGACAGGCTGGGCCCGGAAGCCGCGGTGCTGATCGGCCTGATGATGGTCGCAGTGGCAGCGCTGTGGGCGAGGGATATTGTCCGCGAAAAGCTCTTCCGCGACCTGCTGCGAGAGAACACAAAGGCCCAAACGGAGGCGGCGGCGGCCAAGCTCGAGATGGCAACAAGGCTGTCGGAGGTGCTCCAAGAATTGCTCCTGCTCCGTCAGCTTATGATGTGCGCCCGGAACCGAGGGAATGGGGAGGGCGACTGATGCGCCTGATCTTCTGGATTCTGCACCCAGGGCTTGCCCGCGACGTTGAGCGGTTCAAGCAGGCCCTACGCTACGACATCGAAACCAGCAACCAGATCACCTCGATCCTGAGAGACCCGGTGCCCCCTCACCGCCGGCGCCAGCTGGCTGACCGCCGGCGTCAGCCCTGATCCAAGTCTTCCGGCGATATCTCGCCCAGGGCGAGAAGGCAAGCAAGGATGACGTTGCGGGTCGACACGCCTTGGAGTCGTCCGACGATATACCCACCGTCACTTGCCTCGCGATACCATTGGACCAAATTTTTCCACGTTTCTATTGCGATCCCGTCTACTGTTGTCGCGGCCAAGCGCTCGATCAACGCCATCGCCGTGTTGCCGTCAAGAGGGATAGGCGGAGCTTGTAGGATCCCCCTCGCGTTGCAACACCAGATGTCCCTATTGCTCCCAACTTCCTTATGCGCCCACCCCAGCACCCGCGCGCAGGCTTCGCGGATCTTGTCGTCAGTCATTGCCACACACCTCCACGCGGAACACTTGCGCCGTGTCGGTCCGGTGCGCATGCACGCGTTGTTCTCGATAGCCTGGAAAGACCGTCAGCAGGCAATAGCACGGCATACCACGATGTGTGCTGATCAGCCCCTTCATAATGACTCGCCGCACCAGCTCGATACAGCGCTCGGCCGGCAATGCGTCTGGGTTACGAATGATGATATCGGTCATGCTGTCGGCCCTCCCGCGATTGACTCCGGCGCCTCTGCGCCCCACACATCCCACCCTGGCTGACGCTGCCGCGCGAACAGCTCGAGACGCTGGCCGTCCGGGTACAGCCGCTCAATCAGCCCATACTGCTCATCCGGCTTTGCGCTGTGCTGGCGCACGGGGGCAAAGATCACCTGTCGCACCGAGCGGTCGGCCACCGGCATCCGGCCGCGGATCCCGAGCAGACACACTTCGGACTGGCTGCGGGTGTAGTGGCCCATACCGAAGTGCAGACCGCGCAGGCTGCCCATGCCGAGCACGCACGGCACGTTGCCTGCCAGATAGCCGTCCACATTCGCGGGCGTCAGTCGATATGGTTTCTTCGCCAGCTTCAGCCACGTGAACGCGATAGTCTTGTAATCAAAGCCCCAGGCCCCCATCAGCATCAGCGCCTGCGGGATCGTGCTGTTGGTCGTCCACATGAACAGCGCGCTGTTGGCGGTGGTGATGTCGATGATCCAGGGCCCGAGATCCTCGAGGTCTTCCTGCATCATCGTCCGATAGTGGTGCTCTGCGGTGCGCCCCTTCCCCGCCTTGCTCCATGCGCCGAACCGCCACGGCGGGTCGGCGAGGAGTACCCGATAGTTCTTCACATCAGGTCGGCCTCAGAAAGGAATGTCGTCGTCATAGTCGTCGGTGCCGGCCGGACGCTGCGCCGGCTTGTCCCAGCCGGCATCGTCCTGTGGCGGCTCACGCCGGCGGGTGGTCTTGGGCTCTTTCGGGCCCGAGTTGCCGCCACCCAGCATCGTGAGCTCGCGCACGACAACCTCAGTGGCGTAGTGCTTCTGTCCCTCCTTCTCGTAGTGGCGGGTGGTCAGCTTGCCCTCGACATACACCTGCGCCCCCTTGGTCAGGTACTGGTCGGCGATCTCGGCCAGACGGCCCCAGCACACGCAGCGGTGCCATTCGGTCTTCTCCTGGCGTTCGCCGCTGCGGTCCTTGTATCGCTCGCTGGTGGCCAGCGAAAAGGACGTGACCTGCTGTCCGCTCTGGATATGGCGGGTCTCTGGGTCCTTGCCGAGGTGGCCCAGCAGGATGACTTTGTTTACTCCGGGCATGATGGTGCCTCCCAGTCGTCGGGTAGGGTGATGGTGTCGGTTTCGTACCGGATCCCGTCGCGTGACACTCTGTTGACCACGCTGCCGTCCGGTGCAATTTCCTGAACCTGGACCGAGGCCGAGTCATCACCGCTATCACACTCGATCTCGATCACGATCTTGTTCTCACCCATTGGCAAGTTCCCTGGATCGCGCCCGCGCTGCGGCCCGCAGCTCCTTGTGGCGGCCCGGGTCATCGCCTCGAGGTATGAGGCCTTTTGCATAGTCCAGCGCCGCAACCTCCGGCGCTGTTCGTATGAGCTCCAGGAGCTGATCGGTTTCCAGCGGCCCTTCTTCGGGGGCTCCCAGAAGTTCATCATCGCGTACCCGCGATTCTTCATGAACCGTTTCGGCCTCAGATCCCAGCGATTCATCATCAGCAGACCCCACCGTTGCCGGGTCTTCATCGGCCGCAGCTTCGGCTTCCACGGCCGGGTCAGGCTCAGCCACGTCAGATGGCGCTTCCGCCCCGCTATCACTCGCCCCATCGTTCTCCTCCGGCTGCTCGTTGGTGGGTTGCGCCGCCTGGGCCTTCGCCTTGAGCTTGTCGTTCAGGCCGGCCTTCTTGGCTTCGGCCTTGGGCTTCTCCGGCTCGAGCGAGAACGCCGCCTCGACGGTGATCTCGCCCTCCTTGATGGCGTTGCGGATCCCGTTCAGCACCGCAAGATCATCGAGCGTCACCGACTCGATACCAGCCCGCCCCAGCTTGGCCAGCACCGCGGCCTCGGTGGCGCCCATCTTCTGCAACACCGCGAAGGCCCGGGCCCGGCGGTTCGACA
>JAGRHX010000046.1 GCA_020444775.1 Gammaproteobacteria bacterium | reverse complement strand
CCCAGTTCTGGCAGAACTTGCAGGCCAGATTGCAGCCGGCCGTGCCGAAGGACAGCACCGGTGTTCCCGGCAGGAAATGATTGAGCGGCTTCTTCTCGATCGGATCCACGCAAAATCCGCTCGAGCGTCCGTAGGTATACAGCTTCAGACCGTCTTGCGCTCGGCCGCGCACAAAGCACAGCCCGCGCTGCCCCTCTCGGAGCTTGCAGGCGCGTGGACACAGATCACATTGCAGCCGGCCGTCGGCGAGTCGGTGCCAATAGCCCACCGCGATCGGCGCATGCTCATCGAGATTGTGGCGATCCTGATTCATGTGGCGTAGATGGTGGCGCCGCCCACCTTCGTCAAGCGCATTCCACCTCGAGCACACCCCACGGCACGCCATGCCAGATCTGTAGGCAGGGCCGAAATCCGATGGCCTGGCTTGAAAGCCGCACCCGCATGTCCCAATCTGCTGGTCATGGATCGTGATTGGAGCATCATCGACATGGACCGCGCCGATTCCAATCCACAGGGTTCGGGCGCCGCCAGCGTCAGGCCGGCGGCGGTCGCCGGACTGTTCTATCCGCAACCGGCCGAGACGCTGCGCGGCGCGGTCGATCGCTTGCTGGCGCTTGCTGAACGTGCTCATCCATTGCAGTCGGCGGCGCCCCCCAAAGCCCTGATCGTGCCCCATGCCGGCTATCGCTATTCCGGCGCGATTGCGGCCGCCGGCTACGCCCGGCTGCGCCCGTTGCGCTCGCGGATCCGCCGCGTGGTGCTGCTCGGTCCCAGTCACCGGGTGCCGTTGCGTGGCATGGCCGTCGCGTCGGTCGACGCCTTCGCCACACCGCTGGGCAATGTGCCGCTTGACAGCGTCGCACGTGCCGCCGTCGAGGACCTTCCCGCCGTGCGTGTCGATGACGCGCCCCACGCCCTCGACCATGCCATCGAGGTGCAGCTGCCCTTCCTGCAGCGCTGCCTGGATCGGTTTCATCTGATCCCGGTGTCGGTCGGTAACTGCGCCGCGCAGACGGTGGCACGCTTGCTGGACGAGCTATGGGGTGATGAGGACACGCTGATTGTGGTGAGCACCGATCTCAGTCACTTCCACCCCTACGACCAGGCGCACGACATCGACGGCGCGACAATCGAGCGAATACTGCACCGAGCGCACGATATCGCCGGTGAACAGGCCTGCGGCTGTCATGCCCTGAACGGTCTGATGTTGGCAGCGCATCGATACGATTTGCAGGTGGACCTCGTCGATTGCTGCAATTCCGGGGACAGCGGCGGTGGATTGGAACGGGTGGTCGGCTATGCAAGCTTCGTCCTTCATCAAAGCTGACCGGCGCGAGCTGGCCCCGGAACAGGGACGGATCCTCCTCGACGTTGCTCGCGAGGCCATCCTGACGGGTTTCATCGGCACGGCCGGCGCGCAGCCGCAGCGGGCCGACATCGTGTCGGAGGTCGATCCGCCAGCTCGCTTACGCTCACCCGGCGCGAGCTTCGTAACCCTGCTGGTGGACGGCAGGCTGCAAGGTTGCGTCGGCAGTCTGGCGGCAACCAGACCGTTGTTCGAGGACGTATACGAGAACGCGCGCCGCACCGCGTTCGCCGATCCGCGCTTTCCGCCCTTGCGGCTGGCCGACATCGAGTCGGCCAGCATCGAGATATCGGTCCTGAGCGCCCCACACAGCATCGATGCACGAACCGAGCAGCAACTGCTGGGCGCACTTCGTCCGGGGTTGGACGGTCTGATCCTGCGTCGTCACGAGCGCCGTGCGACCTTTCTGCCCAAGGTCTGGGAGACTCTCCCGGAGCCGAGCGACTTCGTCCGCCGCCTGAAGCAGAAGATGGGGCTGCCCGATGATTTCTGGGACGCGGCGATGGTCGCGGAGCGCTACCACACCCGGACCGTTCGAGGCCCGCTGTGCCGTGCCACCGCGGCACCGGAACATGGGCACTGACATACACGGCCCGCAGCCGTGCGCGGCTCATTGGCGCGTCGGTGCGGGCCTGCCGATGTCGGGTGCGCGCTCCACGGCCGGGATCCGCATCCGGCGGCGGACATGAGCACGCATTGGGCACACTTCGAACACGATGCGGACATCGGCGTACGTGGGATCGCTCCGACCCTGGAAGGTGCTTTCGAGCAAGCTGCCCTGGCCTTGACCGCGGTGGTCACCGAGCCCGCTGGCGTCGCCTCGGTCCAGGGCGTGCGCGTGCACTGCAGCGCGCCGGACACGGCGCTGCTGCTAGTCGATTTCCTCAACGCCATTGTCTTCCAGATGGCGACCCGACACCTGTTGTTCGGGCGCTTCGAGATCCAGCAACTGAGCCACCGGGAAGACGGCCAATGGGTTCTGGATGCGCGCCTTTGCGGCGAGGCAGTCGAGCCAGAGCGGCATCAGCCGGCCGTCGAGGTCAAGGGCGCGACCTACACGAGCCTCGAGGTCAAGCGGCAGGTGGGCGGGGACTGGCTGGCACAGTGCGTGGTCGACGTTTGACCTGCATCCGTACCTCGTCTCGAACGCCGAGGATACTGGCAAGCATGGCAATCAATGACGGAGGTCAGCATGGACATCGCAGCTCTGGAACGGATGTCCGAGCATGCCTGGCGGATAGCGCCGCACGGCGCGATGCGGGTTCCCGGGATCATCTACGCCAGCGAAGCCCTGGTGCGGACCATGGATGTCCGGGTGTATGAGCAGATCTGCAACGTGGCGACCCTGCCGGGCATCGTCGGCGCCAGCTACGCCATGCCGGACGCGCACTGGGGCTACGGCTTCCCTATAGGCGGCGTCGCCGCCTTCGATCCCGAGCTGGGCGGTGTGGTCTCGGCCGGTGGCGTGGGCTTCGATATCTCCTGTGGCGTGCGCACCCTGCACACGGG
>JAGRHX010000743.1 GCA_020444775.1 Gammaproteobacteria bacterium | reverse complement strand
GGATCGGTCAGGATCTCCTGATAGCCCGTCATGGCCGTGTTGAACACGACCTCGCCGACCGATTGCCCGTGGGCGCCGATCGACTCTCCTTCGAACAGGGTGCCGTCGGCCAGGGCTAGAAGTGCGGGTGCTCTCACCTGATTTCGACTACTGATGATTGAGGGAAAAGAGGACAGGCGCTGCCTGCCCGACCCATGCCACGCGCGTGCTCACGCTCGGCCCGAGGCCACATGGCACGATTCAGGGCGCTACTCGGGGCGCTACTCGGGGCGCCATTCACGGCGCAATCTGCCGCCGGCCCGTGCCATCTCTTGTTACTCGGGCGGCGCGTGCGAGCAGCGACCGCGGCCGAGACACAAAAAACGGGAGGTCTCACGCTGGAGCACTCCCGTTGGCACTCAGCGAGACCGGTGGTGATCGCTGAAAGAGCAGATGTCGAACGGCGATCTTAAGAGACCGGTCAGACACTGTCCACGCACCCCGTGCCGAGCATCATGCTCAACGCAAGCCGAGCACGTCCTGCATGTCGTACATCTCCGGCGGTCTGTCCAACAGCCACTGCGCGGCACGTACAGCGCCACTGGCAAAGCTCATACGGCTGGAGGCCCGATGCGTAATCTCGACCCGCTCGCCGTCACCGGCGAACATCACCGTATGCTCACCGACGATGTCACCGGCCCGGATCGTCTCGAAACCAATCGTCTGCCGATCCCGGGGCCCGGTATGACCCTCACGACCGTAGACCGCGCAGCTGCTCAAATCCCGTCCCAGGCCCTGCGCGACCACCTCCCCCATACGTACCGCGGTGCCCGAGGGCGCATCCACCTTGTGTCGGTGATGCGCTTCGACGATCTCGATATCGACGGTATCCGCCAGGGCCTTAGCCGCGACTTCGAGCAGTTTGAAGCACAGATTGACGCCGACGCTCATATTCGGCGCTAGCAGCACCGGGATGTGCCGGGCGGTCGCGCTCATATGCGCGCGCTGCTCCGCTGAGAAGCCGGTGGTACCGATGACGATCGGCTTCGACTGGGACTCGCACCACTGCAACTGCCTCATGGCCGGCTCGGGCAGGGTGAAATCGATGAGCACATCGAAATCAGCCGCGTCCTCCAGCCGCGCGACGATCGGCACTCCACAGGCACCGCCTCCGGCAACCGTGCCCGCGTCCTGCCCGAGCAGACTGCTGGTGGGCGAGGCCAGGGCGGCACCGAGGCGGGCCTGCGGATGCTGCTCCACGGCCTCGACCAGGACCCGACCCATGCGGCCGGTCACGCCGGCGATGGCTACCGTGAATGCCCGCTGGTCTGGCTGCCCCTTCGCGGTGGTACTGCTCATGACAACTCCCGAATGGACGATGGAGATCGCCTAGGATAGCAACACCGATGGGAAGATTTCGGCGCCCGGCTCAACTGCTGCTGGGTCGGATGTCCTCGAAGAACTGCTTGACCGACTTCAGCCACGAGGAAGCCTTGGGATCGTGGGTCTTGCGGCTGTCACGCAACGAGTCGTCGAAGGCCTCGAGCAACTCACGCTGCTTGCGGCTCAGGTTGACCGGCGTTTCGATCATCACCCGGCAGATCAGATCGCCGACCTCGTTACCGCGCAGGGAGCGTACCCCCTTACCACGCACCCGGAACAGCTTGCCGGTCTGGGTCTCGGCAGGCACCTTGATACTGACCCGGCCATCGAGCGTCGGGACCTCGATCTCGCCCCCCAGGGCGGCGACCGAGAAACTCATCGGCACCTCGCAGAACAGATTGGTGCCTTCGCGCTGGAAGATCGGGTGCTCGCGAACCGCGATCTCCACGTACAGGTCGCCCGGCGGACCGCCACGCTGTCCGGCCTCGCCCTCACCTGTCAGGCGTACCCGGTCGCCACTGTCGACACCGGGCGGAATACGCACCGAGAGCGCCTTGTTGCGTCGAACCGTGCCCTGTCCACGGCAGGTCGTGCAGGGATCGGTGACCACGCTGCCACGACCTCGACAGCGTGGACAGGTCTGTTGCACGGAGAAGAAGCCCTGCTGCATGCGCACCTGCCCCGCCCCTTCGCAGGTCCCGCACGTGGTCGGCGTGGTGCCCGGCTTGGCGCCGCTACCGTCGCAGGTCTCGCAGGCCTCGGTGGTCGGGATCTTGATCTCCACCGTCTTGCCGGCAACCGCCTCTTCCAGGCTGATCTCCAGCCCATAGCGCAGATCCGCCCCCCGGTAGGCACGTTCGCCGCGACCGCGGCCGCCGAAGATGTCGCCGAACACCTCGTCGAAGATGTCCTTGAAACCGCCCGCCCCGCCGAAGCCTTGACCCGCGCGATTCAAACCCTCGTGGCCGAACTGGTCATAGGTTGCGCGCTTTTGCGGATCGGACAGCGTCTCGTAGGCCTCCTTGGCCTCCTTGAACTTGTGGGCGGCCTCGGCGTCGTCCGGATTGCGGTCGGGATGAAAGCGTTGCGCAAGACGCCGGTAGGCCTTCTTGAGCTCGGCCTC
>JAGRHX010000742.1 GCA_020444775.1 Gammaproteobacteria bacterium | reverse complement strand
TGGACCTGTTCCTGTTCTTCCTGTTCTGGGAGCTGATGCTGATCCCGATGTTCCTGGTAATTGCCGTGTGGGGTCACGAGCAACGTCAGCGCGCCGCGCTCAAGTTCATGCTCTACACCCAGGGCAGCGGACTGCTGCTGTTGCTCGCCATCGTGTCGCTGGCACTGTTGCATCGCGAGCACGCCGGCCGGCTCAGTTTCGACTACCCGGAACTGCTCGCCATGCCACTCGATCCCGGTGTGTCGCCGTGGCTGATGCTCGGCTTCTTCCTTGCCTTCGCGGTGAAGCTGCCGGTGGTTCCCCTGCACACCTGGTTGCCGGATGCGCATACCCAAGCCCCGACGGCCGGCAGCGTGCTGCTCGCCGGTATCTTGCTCAAGACCGGTGCCTATGGGCTGATGCGCTTCGTCATACCCCTGTTCCCCGATGCAGCGGCGGCCTTCGCGCCGGTCGCGCTGGGACTGGGGCTGACCGGCATCGTCTACGGCGCGGTGCTGGCATTCGCCCAGCGTGATGCCAAACGTCTGGTCGCTTACTCGAGCATCAGCCATCTGGGTTTCGTCTTGATCGGCGTCTTTGTCTGGAACACCTACGCCCTGCTCGGCAGCGTGTTGCAGATGCTGGCTCACGGTATCAGCAGCGCTGGGCTCTTCATCCTCGCGGGCGTGCTGCAACAGCGCCTGGGTAGCCGTGACATGGCCGCGATGGGTGGCCTCCAAGCACAGATGCCGCGTCTGGCGGCCATGGGCCTGTGCTTCGCCCTGGCCGCTCTGGGGCTGCCGGGGCTCGGCAACTTCGTCGCTGAGTTCCTGGTCCTGCTGGGCACCTACCAGGTGAGCGTGCTGACCAGCAGCGTTGCGTTGGCTGCGTTGGTGCTCGCGCCCATCTATGCGCTGGCGCTGATGCAGCGTGTGTTCCACGGTCCCACGGTGCAGAAACACAGACCGCCCGCGGACATCGGAGCGCCAACGCTGCCGACCTTGGGGCTGCTGCTGCTGGCGAGCTTGTGGCTGGGGCTTCATCCGCAGCCGGTGCTGGACGTCGTGCAGCCGGCCATGACCACGCTGCAATCGTTACCGGCAACCACCACCGTCGCCGGCGAAGCGAATCTGGGGAAGTTGCCATGACCCCGCTCTCGCTGCAGGCGCTGATGCCGAGCATGGTCCTGACCGCGGCCATCGTGGTGACGATGCTCGCCATTGCGGCGCGCCGGCACCACACGCTGACCGCGGTCCTCGCCGGGCTCGGGCTGGTCGGTGTCCTGCTCACCCTGCCGCTGGCTTCCAGGGTGACGCCGCGGGCGGTCACAGCGCTCTTGCTGGTCGACGATTATGCGCTCTTCTTCGGTGGTCTGGTCGCGACGGCCGCCTTGACGGTGGTGGCCGCCTCCTACAGCTACCTGCACAGATGGCAGGGACGCCGTGAGGAGTGGTATCTGCTGATCATGACCGCCACCCTCGGGGCACTGGTGCTGGCTTGTGCCCGTCATCTGGCCGCGGTCCTGGTTGGCCTGGAGCTCCTCAGCGTGTCGCTGTTCGCCCTGATCGGCTATGCCAGACTGCAGGCCCGGCCGCTCGAGGCTGCGCTCAAGTATCTGATTCTCGCCGGCGTCTCGTCGGCCTTTCTACTGCTGGGCATGGCGCTGGTCTACGCTCGCCTGGGTGTCCTCGATTTCGACGCGCTTGCGCGGTCGAGCGCGGTTACGCCGGGGTTGCTGTTGCCGGCAGGGTGCGTGCTGATCCTTGTTGGCCTCGCCTTCAAGCTATCGCTGGTGCCGTTCCACCTGTGGGCTCCCGACGTCTTCGAAGGCGCGCCGGCCCCGGTAGGTGGGCTGCTCGCCACGGTATCCAAGGGTGCGATCGTCGCGCTCGCGCTGCGTTACTTCGAGCAGGGCGGCGGCCATCAGCTGCAGCCGCTGCCGACCACCCTGGCACTGTTGGCCATGGCCTCCATGCTGGCCGGCAACCTGCTGGCCCTCTACCAGAACGACTTGAAGCGCGTGCTGGCTTGCTCATCGATCGCGCACTTCGGCTATCTGCTGGTGGCCTTGCTCGCCGCCGGTGAGCTCGCCGTGGAGAGCGTGGGCTTTTACTTGATGGCCTACTTCGTCAGCACCCTCGCCGCCTTCGGTGTGGTCACGGTGGTCGGCATGGAGGCGACCGCAAGACCCGACGCGACGTCACCTGGCGCGCTCGAGGAGGGACGTCTGGCGCACTATCGCGGCCTCCTCTGGCGCAGGCCGCTGCTCGCCGTGGTGTTGCTGCTTGCACTGCTGTCGCTGGCCGGTCTGCCGATCACGGCTGGTTTCGTGGCCAAGCTCTACGTGGTAGCGGCCGGTGCCGCCTCGCACGCCTGGGCACTGCTGACCGCTCTAGTGGTCGGGAGCGTGATTGGATTGTTCTATTACCTGCGTATCGCCATCGTGGTTGCGGATCTCGAGCACATCACTGCACCGGCGCCGCCCGGATGGCATTGGTCACAGCTCCCTGCCCGGCTGAGCCTGGCCTTGCTGGGGCTGTCAATCCCGGTCATCGGCATCCTCCCCGGGCTGGGCATCGTCGCCAGTCGTGCGGCGCTGCCGCTGGGTCAATGATCGAATGAGGACTGGATGTCCGAGACCCGACACCGTTGGAGGTCCTGCCATGGCCCTGAACGTTGCACGAAAGCTCATCGAGACGCATCTGGTCGATGGTGATATGACGCCCGGCGCGGAGATCGCGCTACGTATAGACCAGACCTTGACCCAGGACGCAACCGGCACGCTGGCGATGTTGGAGTTCGAAGCCTTGGGCGTGCCACGTGTACGTACCGAGCTCTCTGCCCAGTATGTGGACCACAATCTGCTGCAGGCCGACGAGCGCAATGCCGACGACCACCTGTTCTTGCACAGCGCTTGTCGCAAGTTCGGCGTCTGGTACAGCAGACCTGGAAATGGCGTCAGCCATCCGCTGCACATGGAGCGCTTCGGCATTCCGGGCAAGACGCTGCTCGGCGCCGACAGTCACACCTGCGCCGCCGGATCGCTGGGCATGCTGGCCATCGGCGCCGGCGGTCTGGAGGTGGCGACCGCGATGGCCGGCGAACCGTTCCACATGCGCATGCCGGAGATCTTCGGGATCCGTCTGCGCGGTGAGCTGCCCGAGTGGGTCAGCGCCAAGGACGTCATCCTCGAGTTGTTGCGCCGCCACGGCGTAGCAGGCGGGGTCGGTCGGATCATCGAATACCACGGCCCGGGTCTGGCCTCGCTGGACGCGATGGACAGACATGTGATCGCCAACATGGGCGCGGAGCTCGGCGCCACCACCTCGGTATTCCCGGCCGACGAGGCCGTGCGCGAGTTCCTGCGCCAGCAGGAGCGTGGCGAGGACTGGCGCGAGATCGAGCCCGATGCCGGCGCCGGCTATGACCTTCAGGACGAGATCGATCTGGCCGATGTCGAGCCCTTGATTGCGTGTCCGGGAAGTCCGGGCAACGTGGTGCCGGTCGGTGAGGTCGCGGGCCGCACCCTGTACCAGGCCTACCTCGGCTCCTCGGCCAACCCGGGACTGCGAGACCTTGCCGTGCCGGCGCTGATGGTTCGTGACCGTCAGGTGCATCCGCAGGTATCCTTCGACGTCAATCCCACCTCGCGTCAGATGCTGGAGTGCTTGCTGGAGACCGGACATCTGGGTCGGTTGCTACGCGCGGGTGCGCGACTTCACCAGGCCGGTTGCAACGGCTGCATCGGTATGGGCCAGGCACCGGCCACCGATCGCGCGAGTCTGCGCACCGTGCCACGTAACTTTCCGGGACGCTCCGGCACACGCGAGGATGCCGTCTACCTGTGCAGCCCCGAGACCGCCACGGCCTCGGCCTTGACCGGACGGATAACCGACCCGCGTACCCTGGACATGGACTACCCCCGGTTCCGTCACCCGGACTCGGTCCGCGTCGAGCGTGACATGTTCGTCTCGCCGCTAGACGAGCCCGGGGAGATTGCGCTCGTCAAGGGGCCGAACATCCGGGCACTGCCGGAATTCGAAGCGCTCCCGGACCGGATCGCAGGTCCGGTCCTGCTCAAGCTGGGCGACGATGTCTCAACGGACGAGATCATGGTCGCCGGGTCGCGGGTGCTGCCGTTGCGCAGCAACATTCCGGCGATCAGTCGCTTCGTGTTCGCGAACGTGGACGAGAGCTACGCCGAACGGGCCAGGGCCCGGCGTTCGCAAGGCTCCCTGATCGTCGCGGGTCATAACTACGGTCAGGGTTCGAGTCGCGAGCATGCGGCACTGGCGCCGAGATTCCTGGGTTTGAGGGCGGTTCTGGCGAAGAGCTTTGCGCGTATCCATCGCCAGAACCTCATCAATTTCGGCGTATTACCCATGATCTTCGACGAGCCCGAGGACCATGATTCCATCAGCACGGAGCACGAGGTCGAGCTCGATTCAGTGCGTTCGGCGCTGCAGCGCGGCGAGGCATCGATACGGGCGCTGAATAAGACCACCGGACGCACGATCCACTTGCGTCATGAACTCAGCGACCGGCAGCGGGCAATCGTGTGCGCCGGGGGTCTCATCAACCATCTGCGCGAGCAGGCGTCCTGACGGCTCGTTGGCGGCGGGCATGCGCTCGCCGCCAACAAGGCGCGGCCCAGGGCGTGACCAGGCAAGGACTACCGGTCGCCGGTGCCGAGCCTGGACTTGCGGTCCAGGATCGAGCGATAGCTGTGCAAGGTGAGCTCGTCTCGCTCGATGCTACCGTTGGAATCGGCGTCCAACCTCGGGAAGATGCGGTTCAAGTCAGGGTCCTTCATTGCCTCGACGCGCGAGATCTGGTGATCCGCGTTCGTATCGAGACCGCGATAGTAGGCATTTCGATCGATGATGTTGCTGCTCTGGCTGCGCTGCGGCGCGATCTCCGCAGCACCGGTCACGGGCGCGCTGCTTTGCGCCAGGGATGTGCCTGGTGGAAAGACCAGGGCGATGAGCAAGAGGTATGTTCTCATTGCAGTCTCCTGATTGTGTGGTCTTGAACAGGCATCGGCCCTGCATGGGCGAGGGTTGCCCACGGCGCGCAGTCCCGTTCTCGCACGGCCATCGCGCGAAACCGCCGCACGGGCCTGCCTGTCATCACTGAAGGTAGCCGCTGCCGATGAGCGCTCTGCGTAACGCCTGCCGTCCGCGCGAGACCCGTGACTTGACCGTGCCTACGGCAATCCCCTCGGAGTCGGCAATGGCCTCGTATGAGTCTCCAGACAGCGCCGCACGTTCCAACAGTTCGAGCTGACCAGGTGAGAGTGCCTCGAGGGCTCTGGAGATCAGCTCTCGATGCGCGTTCTGCTCCTGGGTGTCTTGTGTGGTCTGCAGCGTCCTGGACGCCACTTCGATGTCGACGTGTACGGCATTCTTGCTCGGACGTCGCAGGCTGGAGACATGCACATTGTGCAAGATGGTGAACAGCCAGGCCCTCATATTAGTCCCGGCTCGATACTGTTGTGATTTGCTCAACGCGCGAACCAGACCATCCTGGACCAGGTCGTCGGCGGCGGCCGGGTCATGAGTCATGGCCAGCGCATAGATTCTCATCTGAGGGATGTACTGCTCGATGTTCTCGTAGACCACGTTCATGGGGACTCCGGCGTGAGGTCGGTACGTGAATGCACCAGGCCGAGCACCGTACGTCGATCGTGTTCGCTGACCGCCTGTGCTTGCGCAATCCCTGAGGACTACATCCGATCGAGCAAGATCCGTTCCGAATCGCGGCGTATCGTGCGCTGTCGAGCCACTGACAGGCGCGCGACGCGCTGAACGTGGGCTACATTACCGGGATGTCTCCCTGTGAGGCATCGATCGATGATCTTCGTGCTGCGTCGACCGCGTGTCGATGCGATCCATGCGCTCCGCAGGCGCGCCGTCGTGCACCCGCTCCATAGAAGCCGGCATGTAGTCATATGCACCATCGGATGGGCATATGCACCAGAGATCGAGCGCACATGCCTGTCTCTAGGCGGGTTATCGAGCAGCCAGGCGTCGAGCGCTTCGACGAGGATCCTCTTCTGCGGGGCCGGTGCCGCGGATCATGTCGGGCCGGCGCAGAACTCGTGGAGGGACGGCAGGCTGGCGATCAGCTTGTCCGGAGTTACGGGATAGTCGTGCATCCGTACGCCGCAGGCATCATGAATTGCGTTGCCGATGGCGGCGCCCACACCGGACAGTGCCAGCTCGCCAATGCCCTTGCCGGCCAGTGGGCTCGCAAGGCCATCGTGCTCGGATAGGAAGACGACCTCCAGCGATGGCACGTCGGCGTGCACCGGCAGGTGGTACTGGGCGAGATCGTGATTGAGGATCAGACCGTTGCGGGGGTCTATCTGCAATCCTTCCATCAGGGCTGAACCAATGCCCCAGATCTGGCCACCGTGACACTGCGATCGCGCCGTTCTCGGATTCAGGATGCGACCCGCCGCAGCCACCGTCAGCAGGCGACGCACCCGGGTCTCGCCGGTTATCGCATGTACGGCGAGCTCGCAGAAGTGCGCGCCGTAGCTCGCCTGGGTGTGGCAGCGGGAGGTCGCGCCGGGCTCGATGCGCCCCTGTTTCACGATCGCCTCACCGGCGAGCACGTCGATCAGGGCACGGCGACGATTGTCGGCAATGACCTGTCGTTCGTTCAATCGCAGCCGCCCGGGCTCGACCGACAGGCGGCGGGCCAGCTCGTCGATGATCGATTCGCAGGCCATGTAGACAGCCGAGCCGGCGCTGTTCGCGCCCCACGATCCGCCGGAACCGGGGGACGCTGGCAGGGCACTGTCGCCGAGGACGACGTCCACATCGGTAAGCGACAGGCCCAGCATCTCCGCCGTGATCTGTTGCAACACCGTATAGGTCCCGGTGCCGATGTCGGTCATCGCCGTGCGTACCGTCGCCCGACCGCTCGCGCTCAAGGTCACCTCCGCCGAGGCTGCCATCAGGGTGTTGGCACGCGACGCGGCCGCCATCCCGTAGCCAATCAGCCAGTCACCCTCACGACGTCGGGGGCCGTCGTTCCGGCTTTCGTGCCAACCGAAGCGACGCGCGCCGTCCTCCATGCAGGCAATCAGGCTCCGCGCGGAGAAGGGTCTTCCCGTTTGTGGGTCACGGTCGGGCTCGTTGCGACGTCTCAGCTCGATCGGGTCGAGTTGGAGCTTCTCTGCCAGCTCGTCCATCGCGCACTCAAGCGCCAGCATGCCGACTGCTTCACCGGGTGCACGCACCGCGGCGGTCATGAGCACGTCCGTCTCGGCCAGACGATGACGAACACGCCGATGCTCGCCACCGTACACAAACGTGGTCGAGATCCCGGCGGGCTCGAAGAAGGTATTGCCAGGCGAGTTCGCACACCAGGTCTCATGCGCGATGGCGCTGATACGGCCGTGTCCATCGGCGCCGAGTCGCAGCCGTTGGATCGTCTCGGAACGGCGAGAGGTGGTCTGGAACACGTCCGGCCTCGTCAGCACCACCTTGACCGGGCGTCGTAGTTCGCGCGCGGCGCGTGCCGCCATCACCGAGTCTGCGCTGATGCCGAGCTTGTTGCCGAACCCGCCACCGACATAGGGGCTGATGAGACGGATGTGTCGAGCCGATATGCCGAGCGCGCTGGCAATCTGTTCGACATTTGTCTCGACCAGCTGACAGGCGCTCCACACAGTCAGGGTCTCACCATGCCATTCGGCGATCGAGGCCTGTGGCTCCATCGCCGACGAATGCTGTGATGCGGTCGTGAAGGTGCGGTCGATGGTGACCTCGGCGGCGGCGAAGGCGGATTCGAAATCACCGCGTTCCAGGTCCCCCGGCAGGATGCCGTCCTGCGCGATCGGCGCATCCCGCATCGATTCGGCAAGGCTGTACCGGCCTGGTGTCGCGCGGATCGACGCCACGATCAGCGTGCCAGCATGCCGGGCTGCCTCGAGGGTTTCGGCAACCACCAGAGCAATCGGCTGGCCGTGGTGATGAACCGCGGCTCCACTGGCCTGAGGCCCCTCTCCCATCGGCTGTGAAGAGGCGCGTGGCAACTGATCACCGGTCAGGACCGTGAGCACTTCCGGCTCGCGCAGCGCGGCGCTGCCATCCACCGATTCGATCGTGCCGCAGCCGGTCGGTGCCGTGACCAGGATGCCATGGGCGAGATCCCCATTCTGGTGCTGATCCTCGGCATAGGGTGCCTGCCCCGTTACCTTGAGCAGCCCCTCGTATCGTTCGACAGGCGCACCGAGCTTGCCGTTGGGCATCGTATCCAGACGCGTCGCGCCGATGTCCGAATCCATCACATGCTTGTTCATGCGGCGCGCTCCTCGCCCGAGGCCGTCGTTGCCCGTAGCAGAACGTAAACCATCAAGCGTCGTGTCAGCTCTATCTTGAATGCGTTGTCGCCATGCCCCTCGGCTGCTTGCAGCAGAACCGTTGCTGCGTGCTGGAACAACTCCATCGAAGGGCGCTGACCCTCGATCAGTGCCTCCACCGCGGGGTCGCGCCAGGGCATCGGGGCGATGCCTCCAAAGGCCATGCGGACATGCTCGATGACGTCGTTCTCGATGCCCAGCGTCACGCCCATGGAGACCAGCGCAAAGGCGAAGGAGGCACGGTCACGAATCTTTCGAAACTCCTGTCTGCCGGCGGCAGGCGCCGGTAGATACACCGCGGCGATCAGCTCGCCCGGCTCGAGGTTCGTCTCTCTTGCGGGTGTGTCACCCGGTAGCCGGTAGAGATCGCCGAGGGCCAGGGTGCGGGTCTGGCCGTGAGCGTTCAGCACCTCGACCGCGGCATCCAGCGCGATGAGCGCGACCGCCATGTCGGATGGATGCACGGCGATGCACTGCGCACTGCCCCCCAGGATGGCGTGACTTCGATTCAAGCCCTCGAGGGCGTCGCAGCCGCTGTCCGGCAAGCGCTTGTTGCAGCGCGACGAGGGCTCGTAGAAATAGCCACAACGCGTTCTCTGCAGCAGATTCCCCGCTGTCGTCGCCTTGTTGCGCAGCTGCGCCGAGGCACCAGCCAGCAGCGCCCGCACCAGCATCGGGTAGTCGCGACGGGTGCGGGGGTCGGCCGCGAGATCGGCGTTGCTGACCAGAGCGCCGATGCGCAAGCCACCGTCCACTGTCGTCTCGACCTGGTCCAGACCGAGTCGACTGATGTCGATCAGCACGTCCGGCGTCTCGATCTCGAGCTTCATCAGGTCGAGCAGATTGGTGCCCCCAGCGATATATCGAGTCCCGCCAGCGGCGGCGTTACGAGTCGCCTCCTGTATCGAGCTCGCGCGCACATAGGCGAATGGCTTCATGTCAGCGTCTCCCGGGTCAGAACCGTGCGGATGGCTTCGACGATGTTCTGATAGGCGGCGCAGCGGCACAGGTTGCCACTCATCCGCTCCGCGATCTCGGCCCGGGTGCCTTCGGGAGCTTCTGTCAGCCGCGGACTGACCCGGCTGGGCCAGCCGTCGGCCAGCTCTTCCAGCATCCCCACCGCGGACATGATCTGTCCGGGGGTACAAAAGCCACACTGCAGGCCATCACATTGCACGAAGGCTTGTTGCAGCGGGTGCAAGGCCTGTGCCGAAGAGAGCCCCTCGATGGTGAAGATCTCGTCGCCTTCGTGCATGACGGCGAGCGTCAGGCAGGCGTTGATGCGCCGGCCGTTGACGAGCACGGTGCAGCTACCGCATTGACCGTGGTCACAACCTTTCTTGGTTCCGCTCAGGCCAAGCCGGACACGCAACGCGTCGAGCAGCGTCATACGCGGGTCGAGGCTCAGGCTTCGAGGCTCACCGTTGACGGTCAGTGTGGTCATTTCGCGCCACTCCATGCTGCGTTCTGGAGCCCGACCGCGACCTCGTCCGAACGCTCGGACTGGCGGCTGGAGGCTCGCTGATGGCTGTCTCCGAGCACACCAACATCTGCCTGGTGCGCATGCTCGGCACTACACCACCAACGCTGACATCGCATGAAGGTTGCGTCGCGGCGTGGAAGCGCCGCCGCTCCTCTCGCAGGCGCAGGGAAATGACACGCACTGGGAACCGCGGCGCCCGGATGGCGTTCATGTCTGCATCACCTGTGCTTGCGTGAACCCTGCGCTTTGTTCATCACCATGCGCGGTCCTGTGGCCACTGGCATCTGGATGGTGCCAGAACGTGGAAACGGCACCACGCCGGGAGCGCAATCGCGGCGCACGGGGCATGGTTCGGGAGAATCGCGACCGATGACACAGCTCTTCTCTCCGGTGGCCAATACGCTCGCGAGACTCGTGCTGGTGTCGTTGCTCGTCGCTCCGCCGCTGAGCGTTGCCGTCAGCTACGCGATGATGCGCTCCAATCATGTGACCGGCGCGTCGCTGACGCTGGAACAGCCGGTTCCCTTCAGTCATCGACATCATGCCGGCGAACTCGGACTGGATTGCCGCTACTGCCACGGCGCCGTGGAACGTGCCGCGTTCGCCGGCATGCCGGCCACTACGACCTGTATGACCTGCCACTCCCGGTTGTTCACCAACGCAGCGATGTTGGAGCCGATACGGCAAAGCCTCGTCACGGCAACCCCAGTGCAATGGAATCGGGTTCATCGACTGCCAGACCATGTCTACTTCGATCACGCGGTACACGTGCACAACGGCATCGGTTGTTCGACGTGTCACGGCGATGTCCAGCAAATGCCGTTGATTCGGCAGGTGGCGCCGCTGACGATGAGCTGGTGCCTGGACTGCCACCGCGACCCTCGTCCGTACCTGCGACCGAGCGAAGCGGTCTTTGACATGACGTGGACGGCACCGGAGGACCAGCCCAGGCGCGGTGATGAGTTGCTTGCAAGGTACGCCATCGATCCAGAGTCGTTAGTCGACTGCTCACGGTGTCACCGGTGAAGGAAGGATTTGGAAACCGGCCTGGTCCCCGGCCGACGAGTCCGGACATCGACCGCCGCACGGCATTGAAATTGTTCGCGGGCGGTCCACTGGTGGTGGGGCTTACCGGTTGTGGCCCGCCTCATGAGGGAATCGTCCCCTATGTGGACATGCCGGAACGACTGGTGCCAGGAGAGCCGCTTCGCTTCGCGACGACCCTTGCCTTGGACGGCTATGGCCAGGGCGTGCTGGCGACCTCGCTCGACGGGCGCCCGATCAAGATCGAAGGCAACCCGCAGCATCCGGCCAGCCGAGGCGCGACCGACGTCTTCAGTGAGGCAGCGCTCATCTCGCTGTACGACCCCGATCGCTCGCAGGCACCACGTCGCGGGGATCTGCTCTCCACCTGGAATGCATTCGCGAGTGCGCTTCACCAGCGGCTGGAGACCGAGCAAGCTCGCGAGGGCGAGGGCCTACGTCTGCTGACGAGCCGGATCACCTCACCGACGCTGCAACGTCAGATTGACGCGTTCCTGACCCGCTACCCTCGCGCCCGCTGGCATGCCTACACGCCGCTCGCAGACGCCGACATGCGTGCTGGCACACGACGGGCATTCGGACGCGAGCTCACCGCGCTGCCACGTCTGGCCGAGGCAACGGTGCTGTTGGTGCTCGATGCGGATCCGCTAGGGCCGGGACCTGCCCAGATCGCGAATGCCCGCGCTTTCGCCGATCGCAAAGACCGGGGCACGCTGCCCTTTTCGCGCGCCTACGTCATCGAGCCCGCCTGGACCCTGACGGGTGCCAATGCCGATCATCGCCTCGAGCTGCATCCATCGTGGATGCGCAACGTCGCTCTTGCGATTGCCAACATGCTCGATGGGACCGATGCCGATGCGCAGGCCGATCGGATCGAACTGCCCGGGGCGGCGCGACGTTTTGTCGAGGCCGCCACCGCAGACCTGCGCGCACATCGAGGACATGCCCTGATCATCGCCGGCCCGCGCTCAGGCGCCGACGTGCAGGCACTCTGCCACTGGATCAATGCCACACTTGACGCACCTTTGACGTATGTCGACCCGGTCGATGCCCCGGGCCGCTCCGCATCGTTGGCGGAGCTCACCGAGGACCTGCGCTCGGATCGCGTGCGCTGTCTGTTCGTAGTCGACGCCAACCCGGCCTACGACACGGCCTCGGCAGCCGAATTCGCGGGCTACATCGAAGGCGTGCCATTCAGCGTGCATCTGGGTCTGCACGACGATGAGACCGCTGCGTGCTGTGACTGGCACCTGCCTCAATCACACGCGCTCGAGAGCTGGTCGGATCTGCGCGCCCTGGACGGCACGGCGAGTCTGGTCCAGCCACTGATACGCCCGCTGTATGACAGCCGCACAGCCCACGACCTGCTCGACCTGCTGAACGGACGGGTCGAGCAGGATACTTATTCGCGAGTACGCGAGACCTGGCGGCAGACGTCCCCAGTGGAGGAGTTCGAGCAGTGGTGGCGCCGGGCCCTGCACGATGGCGTGATTGCCGACAGTGCGCCCGCACCGATCGAGACCAGCCGGCCGGAACGACCTGTACTCGCGCCCGCAGCGGGCGAGTCGGGCCTCACACTCGTGCTCGCGCCCGACCCATCGGCGTGGGATGGCTGCTTCGCGAACAACCCATGGCTCCAGGAGTGTCCACACCCGCTCACGGGTGACGCGTGGGGCAACGTGATACAGATCTCGACGGCCGACGCCAACGCGCGGGCAATCAGCAACGGTGCGATCGTCCGGCTCGCGCATGGCGGCCGTCAGCTGACCGGGCCGGCTCGGGTCTGCGATGGGCAGGCCGAGGGCGTGGTCGCGCTGACGCTCGGCCACGGGCGCTCCAGGGCGGGACGGATCGGCAACGGAATCGGTATCGACGTCTATCCGTTGCGTCGAAACGAGACGCCGTGGCAGGTCGACGATGTCAGCCTCGATGTGACGGCCGATCGCGTCCGCCTCACGACCTTGCAGCAGCAGTTCGGGCTCGATGAGGACTCGGCCACGCTGTATCCGAGCATGGCCGTGACGGCGTTGACCGAGCAGGCACACTCAGCCGAATCGCAAGACCAGCCGAGTCTGTTGCCGTCGCCGAAGCGTGGAGATCCCGCCTGGGCAATGGTCATCGACACCACGCGATGCATTGGCTGCAATGCCTGTGTGGTCGCCTGTCAGGCGGAGAACA
>JAGRHX010000741.1 GCA_020444775.1 Gammaproteobacteria bacterium | reverse complement strand
TTGTCCAGTACACCGGCCCTCTCCCACCGGCGCATGCGGGTGTAGATGGTGTGCCAGTTGCCAAACCTTTTGGGCAGGCCACGCCATTTGCAACCGTGCTCGGCCACGTAGAGCATGGCATTGACCACCTGCAGGTTGGTCATGCTCACGTTACCGCGTTGGGTCGGTAGGCAGTGTTGGACACGCGCAAACTGTTCGGGTGTGATTTCCATGCCCTACAGTGTCGCCCATCAACCCCATTTAGGAAATTAGTGTTAACACGCCCTAGAAACCGGTCATGGACAACGGCGCCCGGTCAACCCGCGCTTTGCAGCCCCATGTAGCCCGTCCACTTGCGTTCGTAGTTGCCGGCGGCGAACTCGGCGGCGAGGAAGTCGACGAAGGCACGCACCTTGGGGGCCAGGTTGCGTCTTTCCGGATAGACGACGAGGATGTCCGCGCTCTCCTGCACATAGTCTGGAAACAACCGGATCAGCCGCCCCGAGCGCAGGTCTGGCTCGATGAGGAAGGTCGACAACCGCGAGATCCCCATCCCACCCAGGGTCGCATGGTAGATGGCGTCGGCCGAGTTCGCCTCGAAGTTGCCACCCACGTCCAGGGCGTGCGCGCCCTCCTCGGTATCGAACTCCCAGGCATTGAAGCTCGGCACTGTGAACAGCCGCAGACAGTTGTGCTGGAGCAGGTCCTCGGGAGATTGCGGGGTGCCGTGCATCTGCAGGTAGGCCGGTGACGCGCAGAGCACGCGCCGGTTCTTGACCAGACGCCGGGCAATGACGTTCGGACTCGAGACCTGCTCACTGAGACGCACGGCAACGTCAATCTCGTCGGTGATGAAATCGATCGGACGATCGGTCAGCTCCAGACTCATCTTCAGCTTCGGATGCGCGCTCAGGAAACCGGCGATCAGCGGCAACAGCTGGGCCTTGCCGAAAGCAACCGTGACCGCGACACGCAGCCGGCCGCTGATCTGCTCGCCCAGTGCCCGTATCTCCGCCTCTGCATCCTCGATCTGGGCGGCAATACGCACGCAGCGCGCGTAGAAGGTCTCGCCTTCCTGGGTCAAGGTCAGCTTGCGACTGGTGCGATTGAGCAGCCGCACGCCGAGTTGATCCTCGAGTCGCTGGATCTGACGACTGACCGACGATGGCGTCACGTCCAAGGCCCTGGCCGCGGCCGAGAAGCTGCCGGACTTGACGGTGCGCACGAACAGCGTGATGTAGCTGGCGACCTCCATGGGATGCACTCGTGTGAAGGGAACGACGATGGTGTCCGGATGTCCGGGGCAGGCAACCCCACCGGGCACTAGACCCGGCACCCTGCCGCAGCGACCGGGGGTTGTCCAGCGCGCCGCCGCACCGTGGGATTGGACCGGGCCGCTTGCTTGGACAGCGGATGCGGACGGTGGTCGTGCGCCATCTGCACAGGTCCTATGTCTCTTCACCCGCTGATGACTGCTGCCAGACGCCGTATTGTGCATTGCGTCATCAGTTTCCGTCAGCGGTCAGAGACCGAGGAGTATGAAATCATGAACGCGAGCACATCACGTGCCCTGGAGCGGATGCCTTCCAGCAAGCAGATCGACGAGGCGGTGATCCGAGCCCGTATCCTGCGCGCCCAATACACGTCGGCCCTGGTTTCACGGGCACTGGCCGCGCTCAAGCGTGGCGGCCTGAGTCTGCTGCGGGCCGGGGAACGGACCCTGCCCGGTCATGCGGGCGACACCGGGCGCTCCGTGCCCAAGGGATTGTGAGCGTGCACGGCCCGCGACATCTGCCCGCGACATCTGCCCGGAGGCAACAGGGATCTGCAGGCAACAGGCGTCTATAGTCGCTGGCAACTTCGCTATCATGTGCGGTCACCCCGGCAGACGAGAAGCCCGCCAGCATGTCCCCGCACAGCCGTCCCGAAGAACACCGTGGCTCACCGGCCCCTGCACCGGTCGGTGAGCCCAGCGCCGTCAAAGAGCCCGAGGGCCCCCTGGCCGGGGTCAAGGTGATCGACCTCAGCTCGGTGGTGGTCGGTCCCATCTGCACCCGGACCCTGGCCGATCAGGGCGCCTGCGTCATCAAGGTCGAGGCGCCGGCCGGTGATCTGCTCAGGACCATGGCGCATGGCAGCCGCAATCCCGGCATGTCGGGCAAGTTCATCAACTTCAATCGCAACAAGCGCTCGATCTGCCTGAACATCAAGCAGCCCCAAGGCCTGCAGGCACTGCTCCGGCTGATCGACGACGCCGACGTGTTCGTCAGCAACGTGCGGCCGGACTGCTGCGCCGGGCCGGGTTGGATCCCGAGTCGCTGCTCGCACGCAATCCCCGCCTGGTGCATTGCGCCATCATCGCTTTCGGTCCAGGGGGCCGCTACTACAACCGGCCCGCCTATGACCCGATCATCCAGAGCCTGTCCGGGGTTGCGGCGACCCTGGAGCGTGCCCGCGGCGAGCCGTATTTCGTGCCCATGGTCATGACCGACCATGTCACCGGGCTGATCGCCGCGCAGTGCATCGGCTTTGCGTTGTATCGCCGCGAACGCAGCGGGCATGGGGAATCCATCGAGGTGCCGATGCTCGAGAACATGGCATCGTTCGTGTGCAGCGAGCATCTCGGTGCCGCGACCTTCGATCCGCCGATCGGCCCGAGCGGGGACGAGCGCCTGCTCAGTCCCGATTATCGCCCCCTACCGACCCGCGACGGGTACATCACGGTAGGTCCGAACACCAACGCCCAGGCCTTCGCCTTCTTCGAGGCCATCGGCCGGCCGGAACTCGTGCACGACCCGCGCTTTTGCAGCGCGGCGGCTCGCACCGAGCACGCGCAGGCCTACTTCGAGGTCCGCGCAGCGGGTCTGCTCGACCGCACCACCGATGAATGGCTGGCAATCTTCGAGCGTCTGGACGTGCCTGCGGCACGCTACAACACCATTGAGGATTTGTTCGAAGACCCGCATCTAGCGGACGTCGGCTTCTTCGAGCGCTACGTGCACCCCAGCGAGGGACCGCTGCGGCAGACCCGGGTGCCGAATCGCTTCGGTGCCGGCAATCGGGTTCGGCACGCGCCGGCGCCGAGGCTCGGTGAGCATACGCGCGAGATCCTACTCGAGGCCGGCTACGACGAGTCTGCGGTGCAGGACCTGCTCGAGTCCGGGGCAGCCCTTACCGAGCCGTCCCGGGACTGACCGAGCGCGGCTTCAGTCGGCGAACGGATCGGTAATCAGGATCACGTCCTCGCGCTCCGGTGAGGTCGACACGACCGCGACCGGACACTCGATAAGCTCTTCGATGCGGCGCACGTACTTGACCGCCTCGGCCGGCAGATCCGCCCAGCTTCGAGCGCCCTCGGTGGAGGCGCTCCAGCCGGGCATGCTCTCGTAGACCGGCTTTACCGCTGCCTGCGCATCGGTGCAGGCCGGAAAGTCTTCCAAGCGCTCGCCATCGAGCTCGTAGCCCACACAAACCTTCAAGGTCTCGAAACCATCGAGCACATCCAGCTTTGTCAGCGCCACGCCGTGCGCGCCGCTCAGCTTCAGTGTCTGCCGGACCAGCGCCGCGTCGAACCAGCCACAACGACGCTTGCGCCCGGTATTGACTCCAAACTCATGACCGCGACTTCCGAGTCGTTCACCGTCCTCGCCCAGATCCTCGGTGGGAAACGGACCGCCACCCACCCGGGTCGTGTAGGCCTTGA
>JAGRHX010000740.1 GCA_020444775.1 Gammaproteobacteria bacterium | reverse complement strand
AGATCACCTGAGTGGAGATCACCTGGGTGGAGATCACCTGAGTGGAGATCACCTGAGTGGCGACCGGTGCAGACCCGATCAGGCGTGCCTGCACCTTGAACGGTGCAGGTCATCGGGATGATTCGAAACCAAGCTCGAGGAGTTGTCGATGCCGGCTGAACTGACCCAGGCCATTGCCCAGGTCTTCACCTTACACGTCATCGGTTACGTCACCTTTGGCGTCTTCATCGGCTACCTGGTGGGCGCACTGCCCGGTATGAACCGGGCCACGGCCATTGCCCTGCTGATCCCCTTCACCTTTGGCATGTCACCGCTGGCCGCCATCTCGTTCCTCATCGGTCTCAACAAGGGCGGTGCCGCGGGCTGTGCCGTATCGGCCATCCTGATCAACGTCCCGGGGGAGCCGTCGGCCGTGGTCACCACCCTCGATGGCTATCCCCTGACCCGCCAGGGCCGATCGCAGAAGGCGCTCAAAGTCGCGCTCTATGCCTCGGTGCTCGGTGATCTGGGCGCCACCGTCGTGCTCATCGTTCTTGCCGCGCCGCTGGCCCGGCTCGCGGTTGGCACCGGGCCGGTGGAACTGACCGCGGTCATGCTGTTCGCCATCACCTTCATCGCCGCGGTGTCGGGGCGCTCCTTCTACAAGGGTGTGATCTCGGGCTTTCTCGGCCTGCTGCTGGCGGCGCCGCGACTGGACCTTGAGACCGGCCTGCCAAGGCTCACCTTCGGTTTCGTCGATCTGTTCGATGGCATTCCGCTGCTCGCGGTTGCCATAGGCACGCTGGCGCTTTCCGAGGTGCTGGTGCAGATCGACCGCGGCTGGCGCGCGGAATACGGCCACAAGATGCAGTACATGCAGCCGGCGTCCGATGCCGATCGGCGCCTTTCGTGGTCGGAGTTCTGGTCATGCCTGCCAACCATCATCCGCTCGACCGGCGTCGGTGTTTTGATCGGTCTGCTGCCGGGTCTGGGCGCCAGCCTGAGCTCGTTCCTGTCCTATGCCTGGACCAAGCGCCGCGCCGCTGATCCGGAACGTTTCGGCCGCGGCGCCATCGAGGGCGTCGCGGCCTCGGAATCGGCCGACAACGCATCGGTGCCGGCAAGCCTCATCCCGGTGTTTGCCATCGGTCTGCCCGGCAGTGTCTCCACCGCCCTGCTGATGGGGGCTTTCATGCTCCATGGTTTGACGCCCGGACCGAATCTGTTGCGTGACGACTCGGTGCTGGTCTACGGCATCTTCGTCGGCATGCTGTTGGCAAGCGGTATCTTGTTACTGGTCGGCAGCATCGGGCAGCGCTTCTTCTCCCGCGTCATCCTGGTCTCGGATGCGATTCTGCTTCCCGTGATCGTCTTCCTGTGTGTGATCGGGGCCTATCTCGAGGGCGGTGGACTGTTCGGCGTCTACCTGATGCTGGTGTTTGCCTTCGTCGGCTACTTCATGAAGAAGTACGACTATTCTTTCGTGACCTTTCTGATCGGGTTCATACTCGGTCCGATGGCGGAGCTGGCCATGCGCCAGGCGATGATCATCACCGATGCCAGGGTCGCCTCCCTGCTCGATCATCCGGTCGCCATCGTCTTTCTCGTGCTGGCCGTGCTATCGGTCTGGAAGTTCGGCTCCATCCATCTGGTCACCGAGGCGCCGGTGCGCCCTTCGAGCTACGACGAGTCGGCCAGCGACAACGCCTCGAACAGCGAGCGCTCGACCCGCTGAGACGGCGGACACCGTCGTATGCTCGAGACCATGGCGCTGCGAGCGTGGCAACCTTGTTGCTCGCGCTCGGATTCGTGCAACAACGACAACACACTGTGTAAGGAGGATAAGCAATGACGATTCGAACCCTGTCCCGGGCACTGTTCCGGGGTCTGCTGGTCGTGCTCATGGGCGCGCCGGGACTCGCCTTCGCGGCTGATTACCCGAGCAAGCCAATCACAATCCTGGTCGCCTTCGGCGCCGGCGGTGGCACCGATGCGTTCATTCGGGCCATCGCCGAACCGGTGTCCAAGGAACTCGGACAGACCATCCTCATCCAGAACAAGCCCGGGGCCGGTGGCGGTGTTGCCGCGATGGCGGTGAAGAGCGCCGATGCCGACGGCTACACCTTGATCGCGACCGGCTCGCTCACCTATACCTTCGAGCCGCAGGTGCAGAAGACCGCGTACTCGGTGGATGATTTCACGCACGTGGCGGTGGTGAATCAGTTCCAGGAGGGATTGTTCACCCACCCGGACCGCCCCTATACCTCGATGCGCGAGCTCATCGACCTGGCCAAGGCGGAGAACCGCGACATCAAGTATGCCTCCCTGTATCAGCTTGACCGTCACATCTTCAGCTATGTCGGTCGCAAGGAAGGTGTGAAGTTCATCCCGGTTCCGACCAAGGGCGGCATCGGCACCGTTCAGGCCGCGCTCGCCAACCAGGTGGATTTCGGCGTCTCCGGCGGTACCTTCGGTCCGCATGTCGAGAGCGGTGCGCTGCGTCTGATCGGCGCCATGACTGCGGATCGGCTGGAGCGTTTCCCCGATACGCCCAGCATGAACGACAACGGCTGGATGGTCGGTAGCCAGAACTATCTGATGGTATCGGCGCCCAAGGGGACGCCCTCGGATGTGGTCGCCCGTCTGGCCGAGGCATTCAAGAAGAGCATCAATGACGAGAAGGTGCAGGCGATCGTCAAGCAGCGCTACATGCGCAACGTCTACTTCGGTCCGGATGATGTGGATGAGGCGCTCGCGAAGCAGAAGGCGATGTTCGGCGAGATGCTCGATTCGATCAAATAGACCGTGCGCAGTCCAAGCGGCCGGGACCGCGCGATGCGCGGTCGCGGCCGTGGGGCCCCACCATCGGAGGACTTCAATGGCATCCTTGAGTCGACAGCTTGCGGCCTGGGTGGAATCGCTTCGCTTCGAGGACCTGCCGCCGGCCGTGGTGGACCGGGCCAAGGGCGTCACCCTGCAGGCGCTCGCCTCCGCACTGATCGGGCATGCCATGCCCGAGTCGGTGCAGGCACGGGAGATGATGCGTGAGGAAGAGGCGGGCGGTAGCGGTGTGGCCCGGGCACTGGTCGACGGTGGCCGTTTCACCAAGGCTGGTGCCGCGCTGGTCAATGCCGAGACCATCTTCGCCGGTGGCAAGTGGGATACCTTCCGCATGCTCACCCATCCCAGCTGCGCCATCCTGCCGGCCGCCTTGGTCGCGGCCGAGACCGACCAGGTGGACGGCAAGGCGTTCCTCACCGGTCTGGTCGCCGGCTATGAGGTGATGGAGCGGATGGCGGCCGACT